>NZ_SZZX01000005.1:0-89601 GCF_009830015.1 Pantoea sp. Mhis
GCCTGGTAGCATTAGCGCAGTAGAACCACCTGAAACCATTCCGAACTCAGAAGTGAAATGCTGTAGCGCCGATGGTAGTGTGGGGTTTCCCCATGTGAGAGTAGGGAACTGCCAGGCATTAATTAATTATTTAATAATTTATTTTTTATAATCTCTGGCTATATCTATTAATTAAATAAGTGGCTATACCTTATATTAATTAATAAAGGGTCATAAATGTATAATAGTAAACCATCATTAAAACCATTCAATACGCTAGGGATTGATGTTAGCGCACATAATCTTATTATTGCTCGTAATCTTAAAGATATTATTTCAGCGTGGCAAATCAGTCAACAAGTCAATGAACCGTTTATTATATTGGGAGAAGGCAGTAACATACTTTTTTTAGAAAATTTTAATGGTAGTGTAGTAATTAATTCGGTTAAAGGTATAGAGATTAACGAACATGATACAGCTTGGTATTTACATGTAGCAGCAGGTGAAAATTGGCATGCATTAGTTGAATTAACTTTAATAAAAGGTATTTATGGATTAGAAAATCTTGCTTTCATTCCTGGCAAAGTAGGTTCTGCTCCCATTCAGAATATAGGTGCATATGGTGTAGAATTTAAAAATGTTTGTAATTATGTTGAAGTATTACATTTACCTACACAGCAGATAGTTCGTTTATATCGAGAAGAATGTCAATTTGGTTATCGAGATAGTGTATTTAAACATGCTATGAAACGTAACTATGCTATTATTGCAGTAGGTTTATGTATAAAAAAGCGTTGGAAACCAGTAATAAATTATGGAGATTTGGTTACTCTCGATCCTAATACTGTATGTGCTAAAGATATTTTTAAACTTATTCAATATATACGCAAAAATAAATTTCCTAATCCTAGTAGGATAGGAAATGTTGGTAGTTTTTTTAAAAATCCATTTATTACTCAAGAATTATCTGATGTATTAATTGAACAATGGCCAAGCATGCCATATTATCGTCATTATTATAATAATAAAATAAAATTAGCCGCTGGCTGGTTGATAGAACAGTGTCATTTAAAAGGATATAGAGTAGGTGGTGCAGCAGTATATCGTAAACACGCGCTAGTTATTATTAATCAATATAAAGCTACTTCTCAAGATATTATTATCTTAGCACAAGAAGTAAGAAATAAAGTTGGTAAAAAATTTAATGTTTGGTTAGAACCAGAAGTACGTTTTATTGGAGCCTATGGTGAATGTGATGCTGTTGAGCTCATATCATGAATAATGATAACATTGCATTAGATTTAATTTCTTTGTTATCTGATGGAAATTATCATTCAGATAACGAATTAAAAATAATGTTAAATATTAATCAAAATAATATTAATAAATATATTTTAATATTAAAAAGTTGGGGTTTAGATCTTCATACTTTAGACGGAAAAGGTTATAGTTTATTTAAACCACTTCAACTTTTAAATGAAAAATATATTTTATCACATTTGAATCAACCAAAATTATCGATACTTTCACTTACTGATTCAACTAATCAATATTTACTTGATAGAGTAAATTATCTTTTATCTGGTGATGCTTGTATTGCAGAGTACCAACAATCCGGACGTGGTCGCCGTGGAAGAACATGGTATTCACCTTTTGCTGCTAATCTTTATTTATCAGTTCATTGGTATTTTAAGCATGGATTAATGTCTACAACTGGTCTTAGTTTAGCAGTTGGTGTCATAATAGCAGAACTAATTCAATCATTAGGAGTAGTTGACATACGCGTAAAATGGCCAAATGATCTTTATTTATATGAACGTAAACTAGGTGGTATTTTAATTGAATGTATCAGAAATCTTGATGATTCAGCTAGAGTTATTATAGGTATAGGCATGAATCTTTTTATGAAAAATAAGCATTTTTTACAAATGGATATTAATGCAGCTAACTTAGAGGAATCAGGTACTAAGATAAATCGTAACGAATTAGCAGTAAAAATTATTAATAATTTACGTGAAATTTTACCAATATTTGAACGTGATGGACTTAATCCTTTTATTCAACGTTGGCTATGTTTAGATAATTTTATAAATCGATCAGTAAAATTAGTTATTGAAAATCGAGAAATATATGGTATCGAACGTGGTATAGATAAAGTAGGTAATTTATTATTAGAGCAAAATAAAAAAATAAAATCTTGGGTTAGCGGAGATCTTTCCTTAGAATTAAACTATTAAGAATAACATTAAGAAAATTATTCTAGTTTAAAGTTAATGAAGTTAAATTTTATTTCGATAATTATTTTCTTAAATATAATCTTTTTACAGCATGATTGACAGATTTACTCATAATTAGATGAGCTCGTTCACGAGTTGGTAGTATATTTTTTTTAAGATTTAACCAATTAATTTCTTTCCACAATGATCTTGCAATCTTAATTGTTTTCTTTTTAGATAAATGAGCATAGTTATGAAAGTAAGAATCTGGATTATTGAAAGCTCCTTTACGAAATTTTAAAAAACGATTAACATACCAATGTTCTAATAGAGTTTCAGAAGCATCAACATAGATTGAAAAATCCACAAAGTCAGAAACAAATACATGATGAGGATCATGTGGATAATCCATTCCACTTTGAAGAACATTCAATCCTTCTAAGATTAGAATATCTGGTTTTTTAATAATTTTAACACTACCTGGAATAATATCGTACATTAGATGTGAATATATAGGTGCACTTACTTGATCAACACCTGATTTTAAATCAGCAATAAAGTTTACTAAACTGTGCATATCATAAGATTGTGGGAAACCTTTTTTTTTCATTAAACCTCTTTTTTTTAGTATGTTATTCGGATGTAAAAAACCATCAGTTGTCATTAATTCTACTGAACGATATTTAGGCCATCTACTCAATAATGCTTTTAAAACTCGTGCAGTTGTACTTTTGCCAACAGCGACACTACCAGCAATACTAATGATATAAGGAATTTTTTGTTTAATAGTGCCTAAAAATTGGTCAAGGACTACTTGTCTACGTAAATTAAAACTTATATAAAAATTAAGTAAACGGGAAAGTGGTAAATAAATTTCAGCTACTTCTGTTAAAGATAAATCTTCATTGATTCCACGAAGACTGTTAATTTCTTGTTCTTTTAATGTCATAGGTACAGAATTACGCAAAGTAGCCCATTGTTGACGACTAAATTGCAAATAATGAGTTGTTGATAGATTGAGTTTTCTACTCATAAATATGCATTTAACCACAAATTTTAATTCAATAATGTATTATTAATATTAAATATATAATTTATTCATAATGTAAAATATATAGGATTCGAATAATTTTCAAAAAAATAATATTTTCATGTTGTTAGTATTAATGGACATTCAGAATTATGTAATTGCTTATGTATTTAAAATTTTATTAATTGTGTTTACATAAAAAATTAATCCAATACAAAATATATGGTTAAATTTTTTAAAATATATATAATATTATATATTTTATATAGAGTATTAATTTATTAACTCACTATACTCTATTATTTATAGAAGATAAAATCTTAATTAAATAATTTAAAGTTTATTAAAAATAAGAACATAATAAAATAAATGAAATGTTTTTTATATTTATGTAAAGTGAAGTTAATTGTCTTATAAATGAATAATGATTTTTATTGCATTTTACAAAAATTATTCGTAAAATACAATGCATTAAATGCCGGCTTAGCTCAGTTGGTAGAGCAACTGACTTGTAATCAGTAGGTCACCAGTTCGATTCCGGTAGCCGGCATAATACTATAGCGGTGGGATTCCCGAGTGGTTAAAGGGAGCAGACTGTAAATCTGCCGTCATTGACTTCGAAGGTTCGAATCCTTCTCCCACCATTATCTGATGATATCATGAAGAAAAATTTAGTATAATATTCAACATATTTACTATATATAACAAATATGTTGAATATTAATATAAATAGAACAATTGTAAATATTTAAATTTTAAAATGCGGGTATTGTATAAAGGTCATTACCTCAGCCTTCCAAGCTGAAGATACGGGTTCGATTCCCGTTACCCGCTTTAGAATGATGCTGATATGGCTCAGTTGGTTAGAGCGCACTCTTGGTAAGAGTGAGGTCCCCAGTTCGATTCTGGGTATCAGCAAGTGCTTTATTATGAATTCTTTTTCAGCTTATTATTTATTTCTAATTTTATGTATTAATTTAACACTTACTTTATATTTACGAATATTAGATAGATCTAATCTATAACGGTATTTTTTACTATATGTATTTTATTATATAAAATACATATAGTAAATTAATCATCTATATGTGAATATAGCTTTCATTGTCAATTAACACATTATGAATATTGTAAAATAATCAATTAGATTTTAATAATTTCTTAAAACTATTTGATTTTAATATACTGAATTAGTAATTTACCAATGTTACATCATTAATATTCATATTAATAACTATACTGTCATATTAGTAAATATCAAAATATATATATTTTTTAAAATAAATAAAATCTGTTTCTATATACAAATATTATGTATGAATTAATACAAGTAAAATACTATATAGATATAAATTGTTAATTTATGAGCATGAACTTTAAAATTTATATATATTTATACAAATATATATAAAAGATAAGAATTTCGTTCTATTTTAGATTTCTACTCTTCTGCTACATGAAATTTTGCATTAAAGATAAAATTATTTTTAAATTATTTATTGTGGCGGTTAGCTTATGAGTGAAAATACTGAAGATCGAGGAGGAAAACAACGATGCTTAGAAATACTAACTTGGATAGTTATCGTTATATTACTAATAATAGCAATTGTTGGAAACTATGTTTATCGTAACGTAGCATTGTCTTTACGTGCTCTAGTTGTTGTAGTACTAATGCTTATAGCAGGCACTATTGCTCTATTTACAAAACAAGGTAAAGTAACTACAACTTTTATACGTGAAGCAAAAAATGAAATGCGTAGGGTTATTTGGCCAACCTTTCAAGAAACATTTCATACTACGTTAGTAGTTTTTTTTGTAACTACTATAGTATCACTAATTTTATGGGGATTAGATAGTATCCTGGTCCGCTTAGTATCCTTTATTACTGTGTTGAGGTTCTGAGATGTATGAATCTCCAAAAAAACGCTGGTATGTCGTTCAAGCGTTTTCTGGTTTTGAAGCTCGTGTAGCAAAATCTTTGCAAGAGCATGTCAAATTACATGACATGGAAGAACTATTCGGTGAGATCATGGTACCTACTGAAGAAGTTGTTGAAATTCGCGGCGGTCAACGTCGTAAAAGTGAACGTAAATTTTTCCCTGGTTATGTGCTAGTACAAATGACCATGAATGAAGCTAGTTGGCATTTAGTACGTAATATACCACGTGTTATGGGATTCATTGGTGGTACATCTGACTGCCCTGCACCAATTAGTGATAAAGAAGTTAATGCAATTATGAATCGTTTACAACAAATAGGAGATAAACCTCGACCTAAAACCATATTTGAGCCAGGAGAAGTAATACGTGTTAATGATGGTCCGTTCGCTGATTTTAATGGTGTAGTTGAAGAAGTAGATTATGAAAAAAGTCGTCTAAAAGTATCTGTATCAATTTTTGGTCGTGCAACACCAGTTGAATTGGATTTTGATCAAGTAGAAAAGGGTTAAAATTGTAATTTTTTATTTTAAAATAACTGTAATTTATTACTATTAATGGTAATGTATGTTCATTGCGAATCACAATTAGGAATATTATGGCTAAAAAAGTACAAGCATATGTTAAATTGCAAATTGCAGCAGGCATGGCAAATCCAAGCCCTCCTGTTGGTCCAGCCTTAGGTCAACAAGGTGTTAACATTATGGAATTCTGTAAAATATTTAATGCAAAAACAGAGCTTTTAGAAAAAGGTTTGCCAATTCCTGTTATAATTACCGTATATAATGATCGTTCTTTTACTTTTGTTACTAAAACTCCTCCAGCAGCTATACTAATTAAAAAAATTGCGCAAATTAAATCTGGTTCTAGCAATCCTAATAAAGATAAAGTTGGAAAAATAAATCGTTCTCAATTACGTGAGATAGCTAAAACTAAAGCTGCAGATATGACTGGAGTTGACATAGAAGCAATGACTAGATCTATTGAAGGAACTGCTCGTTCTATAGGTTTATTAGTGGAGGATTAAGTGTGGTGAGCATGAGTAAACGTATGCATGTTATACGTGATAAAGTTAATGTATTCAAACAATATGATATTAAAGATGCTATGATGCTTTTGAAAGAAATATCTATTGTTAAGTTCATAGAAAGTGTAGATGTTGCTATTAGTCTTAATATAGATCCACGTAAATCTGAACAAAATTTACGAGGTGTAACTTTATTACCACATGGAACTGGACGTTTAGTACGTGTAGCTGTTTTTGCTCAAGGCATACATGCTGAATCAGCTAAGATAGCTGGTGCTGAACGAGTAGGTATGGAAGATCTAGCAGAAGACATTAAAAATAATGTCATAAAATTTGACGTTATCATTGCATCTCCAGATGCAATGCATATAGTCAGCCAATTAGGCCAAATTTTAGGTCCACGTGGATTAATGCCAAATCCTAAGATGGGTACTGTAACTACAAATGTTGCTTCGTCTGTTAGAAATATCAAATCTGGTCAAGTCAGTTACCGAAACGATAAAAACGGTATTATTCATACTACTATTGGCAAATTAAATTTTGATATTAACAAAATACAAGAAAATTTAGAAGCTTTATTGATTACTTTAAAAAAAATAAAGCCAATATCAGTAAAAGGGTTATATTTTAAAAAAATTACTATATCAACTACAATGGGAGTTGGTGTTGCAATCGATCCATGTAGTTTGAATATACCATTAAATTAATTCTTACTTGTAAAACACGTAAAATTTATCTAGAATCTTACATTCGTTATTTTATGTTCGAATAGTAAATATAAAAAAATCATAAAGAGCTGACAATGATTACTATTTATACAATGATATAATCATATCGGTGTTAGGTAAAACGATAATTTAAATTTTATTTAAAATATAAAATTTAAATTTCTAGAAATTTATGTATTAATGAACTTAATATTAAAAAAGAACTTTTCATAATTAGTTCTCTACTTATATGTTATTTACGTAGCATATATTCTTCTAATAAAGTAATTTTCGAATAATTTTCCTGTTAAATTCAGGAGCAGAATTAATGGTATTAAATCTTCAAAGAAAAAAAACAATAGTTGCGGAAGTTAGCAAAATAAGCAAAGATGCACTTTCGGCAGTAATTGTAGATTCACGTGGTATGACTGTCAATAAAATGAATGAATTACGCCAAGCTGCGCGTAAAATTTCTATCTATATGAGGGTTATTCGCAATACTTTATTACGCCGAATTGTTGAAGGAACACAATTTGAGTGTTTGAAAGATACATTCGTTGGTCCTACCCTAATTGCATATTCTATGGAATATGCAGGTGCTGCTGCTCGTTTGTTTAAAAAATTTTCAGAAACAAATACAAACTTTAAAATTAAATTTGCAGCTTTTGAAGGTAAAATAATCCCAGCAACGCAAATTGATATTTTGGCAGCACTTCCTACTTATGAAGAAGCACTAATACATCTGATGTTAGTTATGAAAGAAGCTGCAGCAGGTAAATTAGTTCGTACTTTAGTTGTTATTCGTGATACAAAAGAAAAAAATGACTTAATATAATAAAAAATTTTCTTCATAATTATTATTATTATTGAAACACTTATTTTAGGAACAATTGTTATGTCTTTCACCAAAAATCAAATTTTGGAAGCCGTGGCTGCTATGTCCGTAATGGAAGTAGCTGAATTGGTTTCTGCTATGGAAGAAAAATTTGGCGTTTCTGCTACTAGTCCTATTGCTAATTCTGTAGCGATGGGAGCAATGGCAGAACCTATTGAAGAAAAAACTGAATTTGATGTGATTTTAAAAGGAGTTGGTGCAAATAAAATTGCAGTAATAAAAGCTGCAAGAAGTGCAACAGGTTTAGGTTTAAAAGAAGCTAAAGATTTAGTGGAATCAGCTCCTATCGTAATCAAAGGAGCTCTCAATAAAGATGATGCAACTGCATTGGAAGCTCTATTAAAAGAAGCTGGTGCTGAAGTTGAAGTTAAATAAAATTTATTATATTAGAGTCTTAATCTAATTTAACTATCAGTTAAGCTGGTGATTATCTATGTGTCACCAGCATTTATATTGTAAAAACTTATTACTTTAATCTGATTTATTTATTGTTTATATGTTTAAATATATTTAACTTTTTAGAAGACGTATGATTATCAATCTTTGATTTACTTAAAAGTAAGTAAAAGATATATTATATGTAAAATTATTTATACATAATAAAACATTTAGTAACTTCATTAAATAAAATTTTTAGATAAAATATTATATGAAATCTCCCTTCCAGGAAGGATAATCTAACATGGATCGATTTGTTGTCTGCTAGCTGAGGAACCCTATGGTTTACTCCTATACCGAAAAAAAACGTATTCGTAAAGATTTTGGTAAACGTCCACAAGTTTTGGATATACCTTATCTTTTATCTATTCAACTTGATTCTTTTCAGAAGTTTGTCGAGCGAGATCCAGATGGCCAATATGGTCTAGAAGCAGCATTTCGCTCTGTATTTCCCATAGTAAGTTATAGTGGTAATGCTGAATTACAGTATGTAAATTATCGTTTGGGTGAACCTATTTTTGATTTACATGAATGTCAAATACGTGGAGTAACATATTCTGCTCCATTGAGAGTTAAATTACGTCTAGTAATCTATGAGCGGGAAGCACAACAAGGAACGGTTAAAGATATTAAAGAACAAGAAGTCTATATGGGTGAAATTCCTCTCATGACTAATAATGGGACTTTTGTGATTAATGGTACTGAACGTGTGATTGTATCTCAGTTACACCGTAGTCCTGGTGTATTTTTTGATAGCGATAAAGGAAAAACACATTCTTCTGGCAAAGTATTATATAATGCACGTATTATTCCTTACCGCGGTTCATGGCTTGATTTTGAGTTTGATCCTAAAGATAATTTATTTGTTCGTATTGATCGTCGGCGCAAACTACCTTCTACTATAATTTTACGTGCATTAAATTATAGTACTGAAGAAATTCTCAATCTGTTTTTTGAAACAGTATTATTTAAAATTTATGATAATAAATTACAAATGGAACTAGTAGCTGATCGTCTTCGTGGCGAAACAGCTTCATTCAATATTGAGTATAATGATGTAGTTTATGTTGAAAAAGGTCGTAGAATTACTGCTCGACATATTCGAGAGTTAAAGAAAGATAAAGTTAAGCATATTGAAGTACCAATTGAGTATATCATCGGCAAGGTTGCTGCTAAGGATTATATAGATTTACGTACTGGTGAGCTTATTATTTCAGCAAATATGGAACTATCACTAGAACTTCTAACTAAACTAAATCAAGCAAACTGCTATGACATTGAAATTTTATTTACAAATGATTTAGATCATGGTTCATATATTTCTGAAACATTACGTATTGATCCAACCACTGATCGCTTGAGTGCATTAGTAGAAATTTATCGTATGATGCGTCCTGGTGAACCACCAACTCGTGAAGCGGCAGAAATCTTATTTGAAAATTTATTTTTTGTTGAAGATAGATATGATTTATCTTCAGTTGGCCGAATGAAATTTAACTCTTCTTTACTACGTAATACAGTTGAAGGTCCTGGTACTTTAAGTAAAAATGATATAGTTGATGTAATGAAAAAACTTATCGATATTCGTAATGGTAAAGGAGAAGTAGACGATATAGATCATCTTGGTAATCGTCGTATCCGTTCAGTAGGTGAAATGGCAGAAAATCAATTTCGAGTAGGTTTAGTTCGTGTAGAACGTGCAGTAAAGGAACGTCTTTCTTTAGGGGACTTAGATATTCTAATGCCTCAAGATATGATAAATGCAAAACCAATTTCTGCAGCTGTAAAAGAATTCTTTGGCTCTAGTCAATTATCTCAATTCATGGATCAAAATAATCCATTATCTGAGATTACACATAAGCGACGCATCTCTGCTCTCGGTCCAGGTGGATTAACGCGAGAACGTGCTGGTTTTGAAGTTCGTGATGTACATCCAACACACTATGGTAGAGTATGTCCCATTGAAACACCTGAAGGTCCAAATATTGGTTTGATTAATTCATTATCTGTATACGCGCAGACTAACGAATATGGTTTTTTAGAAACTCCATACCGTCGTGTTTTTAATGGTGTAGTTTCTGATGAAATTGATTATCTTTCTGCAATTGAAGAAGGTAATTATGTTATTGCTCAAGCAAATTCTGAGTTAGATGTAAATAGTGTATTTGTAGATGATTTAGTTACATGTAGAACTAAAGGTGAATCAGGGTTATTTAGCCGTGAACAAATTGATTATATGGATGTTTCTACTCAACAAATAGTTTCTGTAGGAGCATCATTAATTCCATTTTTAGAGCATGATGATGCCAATCGTGCACTAATGGGGGCAAATATGCAACGTCAGGCAGTTCCAACCTTACGTGCTGATAAACCATTGGTTGGTACTGGCATGGAACGTGCAGTTGCAGTGGATTCTGGTGTAACTGTTGTTGCCAAAAGAAGTGGTATAGTTCAGTATGTTGATGCTTCTAGAATAGTTATAAAAGTTAATGAAAATGAAACATTCTCTGGAGAAGCTGGTATCGATATTTATAATTTAATCAAATATACACGTTCTAATCAAAATACTTGTATTAATCAAATGCCAAGTGTTGCTTTAGGAGAAATTATTGAACGTGGTGATGTTTTAGCTGATGGTGCATCTACAGATCTTGGTGAATTAGCACTTGGACAAAACATGAGAGTGGCATTTATGCCGTGGAATGGTTATAATTTTGAAGATTCTATATTAGTTTCTGAACGTGTAGTACAAGAAGATCGATTTACTACTATTCATATTCAAGAATTATCTTGCATATCTCGTGATACTAAATTAGGAGCGGAAGAAATTACTGCTGATATCCCTAATGTTGGTGAAGCAGCACTATCTAAACTAGATGAATCAGGTATTGTATATATTGGTGCAGAAGTAACCGGTGGTGATATTATGGTTGGCAAAGTAACACCAAAAGGTGAAACTCAATTAACACCGGAAGAAAAATTATTACGTGCAATTTTTGGAGAAAAAGCATCTGACGTAAAAGATTCATCGTTAAGAGTTCCTAATGGTGTATCTGGAACAGTAATTGATGTACAAATATTTACTCGTGATGGTGTAGAAAAAGATAGACGTGCTTTAGAAATTGAAGAGATGCAGCTTAAGAAAGTGAAAAAAGATTTATCTGAAGAATTACATATTCTTGAATCTGCTTTATTTAATCGAATCAAATCATTATTAATTTCCGGAGGAGTAGAATCTACTAAACTTTTAAAATTACCTTGTGAAAAATGGTTAGATTTTAAAATATCTAATTTAGAAATACAAAGTATGTTAGAGCAATTAAGTGATCAATATAATGATCTAAAACATGAATTTAAAAAAAAGCTTGAAGCTAAACATCGAAAAATCACTCAAGGTGATGATTTGGCACCTGGTGTTTTAAAAATTGTTAAGGTTTATTTAGCAGTAAAACGTCAAATCCAACCTGGCGATAAAATGGCTGGTCGTCACGGCAATAAAGGTGTAATCTCTAAAATTAATCCTATAGAAGATATGCCTTATGATGAACATGGTACTCCAGTAGATATTGTTTTGAACCCGCTAGGTGTACCTTCACGTATGAATATTGGTCAAATACTAGAAACTCATTTAGGCATGGCTGCTAAAGGTATTGGAGACAAGATCAATTCAATGCTTAAAAAGCAAGAAAAAATTAGTAAATTACGTGATTTTATTCAACGAGCTTATGATTTAGGTACTAATATACGTCAAAAAGTAAATTTAAGTACTTTTTCTGATAAAGAAATATTACAATTAGCAGAAAATTTAAAGAAAGGTATGCCGATCGCAACACCTGTATTTGATGGTGCGAAAGAAAGTGAAATTAAGGCATTATTACAATTAGGTGATTTACCGTCTTCAGGACAAATTACTCTTTTTGATGGACGTACAGGTGAAGCTTTTGAACGTCAAGTAACTGTAGGGTATATGTATATGTTAAAATTAAATCATTTAGTTGATGATAAAATGCATGCACGTTCTACTGGTTCATATAGCTTAGTTACTCAACAACCTCTTGGTGGAAAAGCGCAGTTCGGTGGGCAACGTTTTGGTGAAATGGAAGTTTGGGCACTAGAAGCATATGGTGCATCTTATACTTTACAAGAAATGCTGACTGTCAAATCTGATGATGTTAATGGACGTACAAAAATGTACAAAAATATAGTTGACGATAATCATCAGATGGAACCTGGTATGCCTGAATCATTTAATGTATTATTAAAAGAGATTCGTTCATTAGGAATCAATATTGAACTAGAAGATAATTAAATATTCAATAACACTATTTAATATGAAACTAATATTTTATATATAAATATTAGTTTTTGTGGAATCCCTCTAACGAGATCTGATCCGTGAAAGATTTACTAAAATTTTTAAAAGTTCAAGTTAAAAATGAAGAATTTGACTCAATCAAAATTTCTTTAGCGTCACCGGATATGATCCGTTCTTGGTCCTTTGGTGAAGTTAAAAAACCAGAAACGATTAATTATCGTACTTTTAAACCAGAGCGTGATGGGCTATTTTGTGCGCGTATTTTTGGCCCTATCAAAGATTATGAATGCCTATGCGGTAAATATAAACGTTTAAAACATCGAGGTGTAATTTGCGAAAAGTGTGGTGTAGAAGTTACTCAAACTAAAGTTCGTCGTGATAGAATGGGACATATTGAGTTAGCTTCACCAACTGCGCATATTTGGTTTCTAAAATCATTACCCTCACGTATTGGTTTATTGTTGGATATGCCCCTGCGTGATATAGAACGAGTATTATATTTTGAATCCTATGTAGTTATTAAAACTGGTATGACCAATTTAGAAAAATGTCAAATTTTAACTGAAGATCAATATCTCGATGCATTAGAGGAATTTGGTGATGAATTTGATGCAAAAATGGGTGCTGAAGCTATTCAAGCATTATTAAAAAACATGGATTTAGAACAAGAATGTGAATTTTTGCGTAACGAACTAAATGATACTAATTCTGAAACAAAACGTAAAAAATTGACTAAACGTATTAAACTTTTAGAAGCGTTTATTCAATCGGGTAATAAGCCAGAATGGATGGTAATGACAGTTTTACCTGTTTTACCTCCAGATTTACGACCATTAGTACCTTTAGATGGAGGACGTTTTGCTACCTCCGATCTAAATGATTTATATCGTCGAGTGATTAATCGTAATAATCGTTTAAAACGTCTTCTCGATTTAGCCGCACCGGATATTATAGTTCGTAATGAAAAACGCATGCTGCAAGAAGCAGTTGATGCACTATTAGATAATGGACGACGTGGTCGTGCTATAACTGGTTCTAATAAACGACCTTTAAAATCCTTAGCTGATATGATCAAAGGTAAGCAAGGTCGTTTCCGTCAAAATTTACTAGGCAAACGTGTTGATTATTCCGGTAGATCCGTTATTACAGTTGGTCCATATTTACGTTTACATCAATGTGGATTGCCTAAAAAAATGGCTCTTGAATTGTTTAAACCTTTTATTTATGGAAAATTAGAACTACGTGGTTTGGCTACTACTATTAAAGCTGCAAAGAAAATGGTTGAACGTGAAGAAGCAGTAGTATGGGATATTCTCGATGAGGTTATTCGTGAGCATCCTGTTTTACTGAATAGAGCTCCAACTTTACATAGATTAGGTATCCAGGCATTTGAACCTGTACTTATTGAGGGTAAAGCTATTCAATTACATCCATTAGTATGTGCAGCTTATAATGCTGATTTTGACGGTGATCAAATGGCCGTTCATGTACCTTTAACACTAGAAGCGCAGTTGGAAGCTCGTGCACTAATGATGTCAACAAATAATATTTTGTCTCCAGCAAATGGAGATCCGATTATTGTTCCTTCTCAAGATGTTGTTCTTGGTTTATATTATATGACTAGAGATAAGGTTAATGCTCATGGTGAAGGTATGGCATTAACTGGACCAAAAGAAGCTGAACGTTTATATCGTACCGGTCAAGCTGAGCTTCACGCATGTGTTAAAGTACGTATTACTGAATATATCAAAAATACTTCTAACAATGAGTATATCGAAAAAACTAGTCTAATTAATACGACAGTTGGTCGCGCAATTTTATGGATGATTGTACCTAAAGGTTTATCATTTTCTCTTATTAATCAAGTATTAGGTAAGAAAGCAATTTCTAAAATGTTAAATACTTGTTATAGAGTCTTAGGATTAAAACCTACGGTTATTTTTGCTGATCAAATTATGTATACTGGATTTGCATATGCAGCTCGTTCTGGTTCTTCTGTTGGAATTGATGATATGGTTATTCCAGAAAAAAAAGCAGGAATTATTGCTGAAGCAGAAACAGAGGTCGCTGAAATTCAAGAACAATTTCAATCTGGTTTAGTAACAGCTGGAGAACGTTATAATAAAGTAATTGATATTTGGGCTGCAGCTAATGAACGTGTTTCTAAAGCTATGATGAATAATTTACAAATTGAAGAAGTAATTAATCGATATGGTAAAACGGAAAGACAGATGTCATTTAATAGCATACATATGATGTCTGATTCAGGTGCACGAGGTTCTGCTGCTCAAATTCGTCAACTTGCTGGTATGCGTGGATTAATGGCAAAACCGGATGGATCTATTATAGAAACTCCAATCACTGCTAACTTTCGTGAAGGATTAAATGTTCTTCAATATTTTATTTCAACTCATGGTGCACGTAAAGGATTAGCTGATACCGCATTGAAAACTGCAAATTCCGGTTATTTAACTCGTCGTTTAGTAGATGTAGCACAGGATTTAGTTGTAACCGAAGATGATTGTGGTACCTTTGAAGGTATTATGATGACACCGGTTATTGAAGGTGGTGATGTTAAAGAGTCATTACGTGAACGTGTACTAGGTCGTGTATCAGCAGAAAATATATTGAAACCGGGAACAACAGAAATTTTAATTTTACGTAATCTTTTAATTGATGAACATTGGTGTGATATAATTGAACAAAATTCTATTGATTATATCAAAGTACGTTCAGTTGTAAGTTGTGAAACTAATTTTGGTGTTTGTGCAAAATGTTATGGACGAGATTTAGCACGTGGACATATTATAAATAAAGGTGAAGCTATCGGTGTTATTGCAGCACAATCTATTGGTGAACCCGGCACTCAATTAACTATGCGTACTTTTCATATTGGTGGAGCTGCATCGCGTGCAGCAGCTGAATCTAGTATTCAGGTGAAAAATAAAGGTGTGATTAAACTAACTAATGCAAAATCAGTAACTAATTCTTCTGGTAAATTAATTATAATTTCACGTAATGTTGAGTTAAAGATGATTGATGATTTTGGTCGTATAAAAGAGAGCTATAAATTACCTTATGGTGCAGTAATGTTCAAAGGTGATGGTGAGCAAGTAATAGCAGGTGAAACAGTAGCAAATTGGGATCCACATACTATGCCAGTAATTACTGAAGTATGTGGTTTTATTCGTTTTACTGATATGCTAGATGGTCAAACTATAATTCGACAAACTGATGATTTAACTGGTTTATCTTCATTAGTAGTTTTAGACACCGCGGAACGTACATCTGGCGGGAAAGATCTACGACCAGCATTAAAAATTGTTAATGCCCAAGGTGAACCTGTTATGATTCCAGGTACTGATATGCCAGCTCAGTATTTTTTACCCGGTAAGGCAATTGTACAATTGGAAGATGGTGTTAAGATTAGTTCAGGTGATACTTTAGCGCGTATTCCACAGGAATCTGGAGGCACTAAGGATATTACTGGAGGTTTACCACGCGTTGCGGATTTATTTGAGGCTCGTCGACCAAAAGAACCAGCTATTTTAGCTGAAGTGAGCGGTATTATTTCTTTTGGAAAAGAAACTAAGGGTAAGCGTCGTTTAGTGATTACACCAGTTGATGGTAGTGAAATATATGAAGAGATGATTCCTAAATGGCGTCAACTAAATGTATTTGAAGGAGAACGAGTGGAACGGGGTGATGTTATTTCAGATGGGCCTGAATCGCCGCATGATATTTTACGATTACGTGGAGTTCATGCTGTTACTCGTTACATTACTAATGAAGTTCAAGAAGTATATCGTTTACAAGGTGTTAAAATTAATGATAAACATATTGAAGTTGTAGTTCGCCAGATGTTACGTAAAGCAACTATTTTAGATTCAGGAAATTCAGAATTTTTAGAAGGAGAACAAGTAGAAGTATCTCGTATTAAAATTACGAACCATGCTTTGCAAATAAATGGAAAGACAAAAGCAACTTATGTTCGTGACTTACTAGGTATTACTAAAGCATCATTGGCAACTGAGTCGTTCATTTCAGCTGCATCCTTCCAGGAGACTACCCGTGTTTTAACTGAATCGGCAGTAGCTGGTAAGAGTGATGAATTACGAGGACTAAAAGAAAATGTTATCGTAGGTCGATTAATTCCAGCTGGTACTGGTTATGCTTATCACAAAAATCGAGCTCGACGTCGTCAAGCAACCGGACTTTCTATAGAATCAGCACAAGTTACCGCTGAACAAGCTTCTGCAAATTTGGCTGAATTACTAAATGCAAGCTTAGGAAATAAAGATAATACATAGTTTTTAAAAAAACACTTATATTATATATATTTTTGTTTGTTTTCAAATAAATTTAGAAATTTTTGTGTAACTGTATACCAATCAATAGATTCAGTAATAGCGCTTATCACAGCAATACTACCTACACCAGTTAATAATACTTCTGGTGCACGTTGGAGGGAAATTCCGCCTATTGCTACACTAGGAATACCTTTACTCTTAAGATGTGCTGATTGTTTACGCAACATATCTAATCCTTGAGGAGATGAAGCCATTTTTTTTGTTTTAGTAGGAAAAATATGTCCTAATGCAATATAGGAAGGATGAAACATTAATGCATAATTTAATTCATTATCATTATGAGTTGATAATCCTAAGCGTAAACCAGCTTGAGAAATAGCTTTTAAATCAGCATATTTTAAATCTTCTTGTCCAAGATGAACACCATAGGCATTATATTTAATTGCTAAACGCCAATAATCATTAATAAATAAACGAGCGTTATATTGTTTGGTTAATATGATAGCTTGATGAATGTTATCTTCTATTGATATGCATTTAACATTTTTAATACGTAATTGAATAGTACGTACACCTATATCTAATAAACGTGCGATCCATGTGACATTATCAACTATCGGATATAATCCTAGTTGAGCATCAGTTGGAGGAAAGTGATTGATCATTATTTTTTAAATAATTATTAGTATTATTTATAATATACAGATAATCAATGTTTATGGATTTTTTATATGCTTAAGATGAATTTTACTTAAGCATATAAGATGTTTATGAAATAAACAATAGATTTTTAATATCATATTATCTTAAATTTATTGGCTAATATAATCTATATCTATAGTTATATTGTTAATATAATTGATAACAGCTTTATTAGCTTAAAATCTTACTATTTTACATTTGCTTTGTCTAACAATAGACCTAAATATTTATTAGCTATTGTATAGCAAAGTATACAAAAGAAAATTATTACATTAGTATTAAAATACCTATATTAAATATAATATACCTATATCCATAGCTATTACTAATGATGTTAATAGCTATGGATATTAGCTGTGAACATTAGTCTTTATAGATCGATTATATGAAGTAAAGTTTCATGGTCAAATTTTATTTATTTTCATATGTACAATATAAGCAATAAAGGTATGTTATATCACATAATCTAACAGATGTATCAATAAATTTTTTCAATTAAGAACTCAAGTAATTTACTAAATATGTATATTTTCATTAAGTATTATACTTTCTAGTATTTCATGAATATAATACATTTCATTCTATAACTAATATATTGGTTCAATTAATTTCTTAATTTTTTTAATATAAGACTAAATATTGAATTTATAACATTCATATCTATGTTAAAAAATATATATATTAATTTTATTAAATTTAATCATAGTTTATTAATATTAGACCTAATAATAAAATCGAGCATTTGTAATATCTTATTCTACAGATTATATTGTGATAGTTTTTGTCTAAAAATTAAATAAATTATGATTAATATTTTATTTTAGTATAACTTTATTATATACACAATTGATATAATATATTTTATTTTTTTACAAAGATTTATTTTTCATACAAATCTAATAATTTGCGATTCTTGCATTACTAACTTAACTATATTTAGTCCAAGACTAAACTCAATATTTGAAATAATGTCTAATTTTAGACATCTTGTAAGATGTTATTGATTTAACAATGTATTAATATACTAATCGTAATATCAAGTAATTTTATTAATTAAAGCATGTAATATAATTGATTTTGCTGGATTACCTTTCTCTTATACAAAATTTGATTTATCATTTATTAATCTTTTATGATTATATTATGTATCTTTCAGTATATTAATAGTAACCATATAAGTTGAACTGAACTCAAGTTAATATACAAATTTAAATAACTAAATTAGTATAAATTATCTGAATGCTTAAATAAATTTAAAAGTGTGATAACATAGTTTGCAACTATAATATTTTTAAAATAGATAAATAATGATCAAAAATAATCATTTGTTATTCATTTATTTCAAGAGACAAATGCCATTTCTCAATTTTTAACTTAGTATGAAATTAATTTGTTTTACAGATCTAGTCCTTTAATAGATGCTGTGAAGTTTAATTAAAATTATTTATAATAAATAACTTTAATGCGTTATTGTATAAATTCAGCATATTTTTAAAATAATAAATTTTTCATGTTAGATAATATCTTTCCATTTCATTAATGATTGAATAGCAATCAATTATTTATATTTTTTAATTAAAGTTATTTATCTTTTGTTACTACTAGAAATGTACATTATAGTATCTTCATAATTTTAAAGATATAAAATATTATATTTTATAGATGATGTAATACCCTTTTAAAAGAAATAAGATTTATATCTTAAGATGATTAGTTTAAATTTAATATATTAAATAATATTAGATTTAATGTGAAATATTTTTAAAATTATCATTTATTTTATAATAAATGATAATGTTTGTTTATTAATTTAAATTTTATATTTTTAAAAGTATATTAATTAGTAATTGATGTAGTTAACTGTAATAAATATATAAGTTCTATAAATTAAAACTAATAATTACATATATTGTTTATATAATGGTTATATATTGCTAACATTTTTATTTTTAATATTTATAAGCATAAGTGTTAATATATCAAATTACACATTATTATTCTATTATAATAATTTTAATTAAAAATTGTTATAATAGAAAGATTATTTATTAAGTTATTGTATAATATAATTACACATTTCATTATTATGAATAGATTAAAAAATGATCGTTATTTACGAGCATTACTACGCCAACCTATAGATATAACTCCTATATGGATGATGAGACAAGCAGGACGTTATTTACCTGAGTATAAAGTTAAATTAATTGAAGCTGGTAATTTTATTGCATTATGCAAAAATATTGAATTAGCTTCTGAAGTTACATTACAACCATTACAACGTTATGAATTAGATGCTGCAATTTTATTTAGTGATATTCTTATTATTTCTGAAGCCATGGGAATGGAGTTATCTTTTGAGGCTAATATAGGTCCAAGATTTTCTATTCCAATTACTTCTCTTAATGATATTAATAAATTATCAATACCAGATCCCGAACTAGAATTAGGATATATTACTGATATAATTCGTAAAGTTCGTTATGAACTTAATAATACAATACCATTAATTGGATTTTCCGGTAGTCCATGGACATTAGCAACTTATATGATTGAAGGTACTAGCAGTAAATTCTTTTCTAAAATTAAGAGAATGATGTATTGTGAATCTAAAATCTTACATTTATTATTAAATAAATTAGCAGATAGTATTATACTTTATCTTAATGCCCAGATTAAAGCCGGTATACAATCAGTTATTATATTTGATACGTGCGGAGGAGTATTGAGTAAACGAGATTATATAGAATTTTCATTATATTATATGCATAAAATTATTGATAATATAATTAAAAAAAATGAAGGGTGTTACGTGCCAATTACATTATTTACTAAAGGAGGAGGACAATGGTTAGAATTAATGGCAGCAACTGGTTGTAATGCCTTGGGAATCGATTGGATGACTGATATTGCAGATGCTCGACGCCGAGTAGGTAATAAAGTTGCTTTACAGGGCAATATGGATCCTTCAATACTCTATGCTTCACCTGAACGTATTGAACTTGAAGTTGCTTATATTCTAAAAAATTTTGGTATAGGTGAAGGACATATATTTAGCTTAGGTCATGGTGTATATCAAGATATATCCTACAATCATGTAAAAGTTTGTGTTAATGCTGTACATCGTTTATCTACTAACTATCATTTAAAATAAGTATAAAATGTAATATATACAAAATAAAAAGTTATATAATTTTTATAAAATTATTAAAAATAAATAAATTAATTTGAATATCGTATAAACGATAACTGTTAATTAATATTAATAACTATTAATTGTAATTAAGCAGAATATCATAAAATTTATATTATAATTTAAAATCGTTACGGTTGAATTTAAGAGATACATATTTTATTTAAATTTATATAACGAAATTATATAAATTTTTATTTTAAAATAAAAATAAAAATCTCCTTAATTTTTATATTATCTGCAAATTTATTTTGCATTTAGTAATATATACTAATTAGTAATATAAATTCATAGATATAGTTATTTTTTTTTAAAATATGAATATTATTCGCACATATTTTTAATAGATAATAAATAAATAAATACAATTCAAGGATAATTTATGAATAAGACTCAATTAATTAATGTAATCGCAGAAAAAGTGGATTTATCTAAAATACAAGCTAAAGCTGCATTAGATTGCATATTAACTGCAATAACTGAGTCTCTAAAAAATGGTAATAGTGTACAACTAATTGGTTTTGGAACATTTAAAGTTAATTTTCGTTCTGAAAGACCAGGTCGTAATCCACAAACTGGTAAAGTAATTAGAATTGCATCAGCAAATGTACCTACCTTTATATCAGGAAAAACACTTAAAGATGCTTTAAATTAAATTTAAATTAAAATATTAAATTTGATAGCATTACAGATAAGAGTAGGATAGGATATAAAATTATCTATATATCTTAAAATATATAAATATTATTTTAATTGTATATTTTATGTATATCAGGAGGTATATGCTATAAGCATATACCTCCTAATATAATTTCATTTATTAATAAATAAAAAATGAAATTAATAATTAAATTATATTGATTTATCTAAAATCAATATGAAATAACAATTCATAATAAATACATGATATTAATTTATAATTTTCATAGCACGATGTCCAATATCTGTTCTATAAAACATATCTTCCCAAAAAATACTTTTTGCTAAGTCATAAGCATTTTTTCGTGCTTCTGCAATATCTTTACCTAAAGTTGTTATACATAACACCCTTCCTCCATTAGTAACTAGTATATTATTGTCTGTAATAATAGTACCTGCATGAAATATTTTCTTATCATTAGATTCAAATAATGGTACACCATGAATTTCAGAACCTATAGCATATTTACCAGGATAACCTTTTGTAGCCAATACAACACTAATTGAAGTCCGGGCGTCCCATTGGATAATTTGTTTATTTAATTGTTTACGGAGAGCAAATAAACATAACGTAATTAAATCAGAACGTAAACGCATCATAAGTGTTTGTGCTTCAGGATCACCAAAACGACAATTAAATTCAATTACCTTAGGTTGACCAACCTTATCAATGATTACACCAGCATAGAGGATACCGGTATAAATATTTCCTTCCTCTTTCATACCTTTTACAGTAGGTAAAATAATCTGATTCATTATTCTCTGATGAACTGCGTTATTTATTACTGTAGCAGGTGAATATGCACCCATTCCACCGGTATTTGGTCCGGTATCTCCATTACCAACTTGTTTATGATCTTGACTAGTAGCTAATGGTAATACATTCTCTCCATCTACTATTACAATAAAACTAGCTTCTTCACCGTCAAGATATTCCTCGATAATAATACGATTTATAGATTCTTGATGATGTTCTACAATATGATTGATTAATAAGTTATATATTGCTACTTCTGCTTCTTTTCGTGTCTTTGCAACAAT
The DNA here is from genome assembly GCF_009830015.1 of Pantoea sp. Mhis. Lineage (NCBI taxonomy): Bacteria > Pseudomonadati > Pseudomonadota > Gammaproteobacteria > Enterobacterales > Erwiniaceae > Pantoea > Pantoea sp. Mhis. The sequence continues at coordinate 22,490 of NZ_SZZX01000005.1, forward strand.
AACACCTTTTCCGCTTGCTATTCCATCAGCTTTAATAACAATTGGTATACTTTGTGTACTTAAATAATTTAATGCAGCATCTAGATCAGTAAAACTTTTGTATATTCCAGTAGGAATATGATGTCTAATAAAAAATTCTTTCGCAAAAGTTTTCGATCCTTCTAATTGAGAAGCAGCCTTAGTGGGACCAAAAATTCTTAGCCCTGCATTACGAAATATATCTACTATACCTAGAACCAAAGGCATTTCAGGACCAACAATTGTTAAATCGATATTTTTTGCTTTTGCAAATTCTAATAATAAAGGTATATTTGTAGCATTAATAGCTATATTTTGTAATTTTAATTCTGATGCAGTTCCAGCATTACCAGGTGCAACAAATACAATTTTCACCATAGGTGATTGAGCAGCTTTCCATGCTAAAGCATGTTCACGAGCACCGTTACCAACTATTAGTATTTTCACCTATATAATTCCTAAACATTAATGACGAAAATGTCGTATACCAGTAAACATCATAGAAATATTATGTTCATTAGCAGCATCGATAATTTCACTATCACGTATTGAACCACCTGGTTGAATAACACAACTAACACCAATACTAAAAGCTGTATCTATACTATCTCTAAACGGCAAAAAAGCATCAGAAGCCATTGTAGAACCCTTAATGTTTAAATGTTGATCTTTAGCTTTTAAATTAGCTATTTTAGCAGCATAGATACGACTCATTTGTCCAGCGCCAATACCAATAGTCATATTATCATGAGCAAAAACAATAGCATTAGACCTTACAAACTTTACGACTTTCCAGGAAAATAACGCATCTTCTAGTTCTTGATCAGTTGGTTGTCGATTAGTAACTATATTTAATTGCTTAGAAGTGATCATGGCTAAATCCCTATCTTGTACTAATAAACCGCCATAAACACATTTAAAATCTAAACTAGTAATTTGATTACTATTATTCAGATAATCACAGATTAATAATCTTAAGTTTTCTTTTGATTTAGTAATCTTTAAGACAGATTTCTTAATAGAAGGAGCTATAATTACTTCTACAAATTGTTGTGTTATAATAGATTGTACAGTACATTCATCTAATTCTCTATTAAAAGCAATAATACCGCCAAAAGCAGATGTTGGATCAGCTAAATAAGCTCGTTGGTAAGCATGAAAGATTGTATTTCCAATAGCTACTGCGCATGGATTAGCATGTTTAACAATAACACACGTTGGTTCATGAAATTCTTTTACACACTGAAGTGCAGTATCGATATCAACGATATTGTTGTAAGATAATTCTTTACCCTGTATTTGTTTTGAAGTTGCAATAGTAGAATAGTTTATTGATTTTTCTTCAATATAAAAAGCAGCACGTTGATGTTTATTTTCGCCATAACATACATTGTGTTTTTTAATAAAATTAAGATTTAATGTTCTTGGAAAATGACCAGATGGATTTTTACTTTTATTAAAGTAATCTGGTACTATTTTACCAAAGTAATTGGCAATTGTACTATCATAAGACGCTGTATATTCAAATGCTTTAGTTGCATAATGTAATTTGCTTTCTAATGTTAGGAAATTTATATTAGTATCCATTTCTGCAATGACATCATTATAATCATTATGATCAACGACAATTACTACATCTTTATAATTTTTAGCAGCAGCACGGACCATAGCTGGTCCTCCAATATCAATTGATTCAATTACATCTTGTAAAGTAAAATTATTTTTTTGTATAGAGTTATTAAATGGATAAAAATTTACTATAACCATATCAATTGGATTGATATTATATTCACTCATAAGTTTATCGTCTTCACCACGACGACCAAGAATACCTCCATGTATTTTTGGATGTAACGTTTTAATTCTTCCATCCATCATTTCTGGAAAACCAGTATAATCAGAAATATTAATAACCGGAACTCCTACACTGCTTAATAGTACAGCAGTACTACCAGTTGATAATAACTCAATACCTCTATTAGATAATTCTTGAGCAAATTTTACAATACCTTTTCTTTCCGATACACTCAGTAAGGCACGGCGAATTGGACTTTCTTGTCCCATCTCTTGGAATCCTTAAATATTAATAAATATATTAATTGAATTGGTATATTTATTAATATACGCAATATGAAATAAAAAATAATATTTTTAATATAGTTCACTTAAATGAAAATGAAGATATTAAGTTGTAATATTTTATTTATATTATAAATATAAATAAAATATTGTATAAAATACATTTCTATATTTTTACAATTAAATATAATTTATTTATCTTTTAGGTAGATTAAATATTATCCATATATATAAATAATGTTCTTATATACTTTATGTATACAATTATAGATAAAATAATTAAAAAAATAAAAAATTTAAAAACACAATAGATGTATTGCAATATCATAACAATTAATTTAATCAATATTAATTATGTCAGTCTTTAACAATTGATTAGATAATATATCTGGATATTCGTGTCATTGATTTTTATATTTCAACGATAGTAATAATAAGTTACTTATTAAAATAAAATATTACATATAATAATTTATTTTAATAAATAGAATTCAATTTTATAAATTAAAATTAATCAAACTTTGATTAAATAGCTTGATCATAACTAAAAGTACATGATTATAAAATCAATTTAACTTATTATAAAGCAATGACTATCTGATTAAAGATTACTAATTAAGAAATTAATATATAGAACTAACCAATAATATAAAAATCATTATTATCAAATATTACACTCAGATAAGTTTCATGTTATTAGATATATGTAAAGTTTTAGATAATATGTGGTTAGGAGATAATGATAAATGCTTATATAGGCAAATTTTTTGGTTACTGTGAGTAGTAAAGTTATAACCTCTAAACATGTTAGATGCTAAGAGACAATTCAAAAATTCATTGAAAGTAATATTTCATTGTAAATCATATTTACAATGAATATAATAGGTAGTTTCTTATGTGCCTATATATATAAAACGATTGAAATTGCATCGCATTTATGACAAAAAACTAATATTTTTTACTATTTATTGATACTATATATCTCAAATAAGTATAAATTATTACTATTAGATTATTACTAATAATATACCAGTAATTCGTAATAATAAGAAATAGACCAAAAATATTAATTAAAATAATTTAAAGAGTATGCGAATAGCTTGTTAAGCGAGATATAAATAAATCCCATTCAATTTTTAATTGAACTCTTATATTTACAACCAATATATTTATTATAACAATAAATTAGCAGAATTCTGAATACAATACTTGAATAATTAAATTTTTACAAAAGCTAATGGTAACAATCGATTGAATTTAACAAAACTGCTATTGATACTCAATATCATAATTAAATAAGGCATATTAAATATGATAATAAATCATGTTAACACTGTATAAATAATATCAAGTTGAGGGTGTATCCTGTCAATATAATTTAAAAATTGATAGATTAAGTTATTCTACTACAGAATATGTTTATAAAATTTAAAAATAAACAAAATGATTTTAATTTATTTAGTGTAACTTTTAATTTTTAATTAATATTGGTATATATAAATATTTTATCTATAGAATGCTATTGTTAAAAGTTTTGAAATATGTATTGTTTGAACCTCTGATCAACATCATGTTATAAAACATGATATCATCGATATATCACACACCTATATTTTATTATCATCTTCTAATCAAATAACATAAAATAAAGTATAAATAATAAAATGTTAAAAGGTATTATAGAGGATATTACATCGTCTATGAAAATAAAATACTATTAAGATTATATATATGTAACATATATGTGTTATATTTTAAAATAAAGGATTACTCAAAACAACTATATGTTATAAAACATAACATAATCTAGATTGAGATTATAACTTGATGATATCAAATTTTAATTGACAATAATCCCAGGTTAAATCTTATAATAAATAAGTCTGTATTTTGTGTCTATCAAACTTATTTATACTATAGTTAATTGTAAAATAAATATGTATATTAACTACATTAGAAAAAATATTGATTAATTTTGAAGTAATTTATAATCATCAAAATGATGAAAAGTACACTTAGATTAACTTTTTATTTTAATATATTTTATGTCAAAATTTTTATAAATTATCAGCAAGTATAATTATTTTTATGTATTTTGATTACATGGAATATTAAAAGATATACCATACTATTTCATGAAAACTATAATTCAATTTAAAAAGATCTATTTTATATAAAATAGTTTAATATTTAATTTCTTTGACAAATACACTCATAATATTGTACATTGATATTTGTTATTTATTTTAAATCAGTTAGAATAAAATTAAATTAAAATTGTGTGTCTATTGACTCTTAACTAATAGATTATAACATATTTGTAGCTGCTTACTAAAAAAATTAATAATATTATAGCATTAATTTTAATTAACTAACCACTATAACATGTGGATATTCAAGTCATTATAGTCAAAAAGTAAATATAAATTCTTAAAAAGTCAAATTAACTAATATTAATAATTGTTATTATTCGGAATAAATTAACGTAAGAATCTAATTATATTGAAGTATATTAGCTTGAGATAGACATATAGTATTTTAAAACAAATATATCAATATTTTATTAATAGTATGAAATAGAAAACTAATAATTTAAAATTATTAGTTAACCTAAAACTATTAAAATATTAAAAAATCAGTTAACATTGTAGAATAACTTTGTACATAAAAGAATATTTTAACTTATGATTTAGATAAGTATATATAGAATTACTATCTCCATCTCCATCTATATCTATATCTATATATATATCTATATCTATATCTATATCTATATCTATATCTATATCTATATCTATATAGAACATTTTATCTTTCAGATTAGTATTTTCTTAACTACTAGTTAGTAACTAGTATTATACAATAAAGGTAAAATTTAGCTCAAATCAATAAAAGATAATTTATAACTGTATAAAAAATAATTATAGGACAACATAGTAGAAGTTTTTAGTTACAAAATACATAACTTAGCTCGATAAGTTAATTATAAATAAATGTATCTTAAATAACATATCTAAGGAAGCAAACTGAATAAAATTAAAATTAATTTATGAAATATGATTAGTATAAGGATACAATCCTATCAAAATTGATTATAGTTCATCTCCATTTAAAATTACTTAGATAATATCTGATAAAATAATAGGTTAAGTTATAGCACCATTTTGGTTATAGAATATCTTGAATTTTAATTTCAATTAAATTATTAATAATAACTAGTATATATCTTTATATAAAACAAACAATAAATATAACTTATATCGCTAAAAAATAAATTTTTTCTAATATTACTAGCTAAAGTATATTAATTTATAATTAAGTAATCAATTAACTAGCAAATATAAATGTTCATGATATTAGCTTGAAAATAGCATTTTTAAAAAAGCTAATTATTAGCTTATTATTGATATGTAGCTTATTACACAATGTGATGCATCTAAATTAAACAATACAAGTACAATAATAACTAAGATGTTATTAATTAGAGGATGATTTTATAAACTATTGAAGATAAATTATAACATTTATTAAAAAGTCCAGAAATGATAATTTCTGCATAAGTATTTATAAGTTAGATAAAAACGTACTTTTTGAAAAATTAAGAATTTTTATCAAATGTAAGTCATTTAAACTAAATATACGATTAGGATAAAATATTCACTTAATGAACAACAATATATTCATATTACTATGAATATGATTATTATCGTAAGAGACAGTAGAATTAACGTAAGTTAACATAACTGGCTAAATAACATTAATACTAATTCTTAGAATAAATTGTAAAAGTTAAAGTTAAAAAATAATCATGACTATCATGTGCGTAAAATAATTAATTCTATACATATAGAAAAATCTTTAAGATACATATAATATGAAATGATAAATTAATCAGTTGCAGTTAATTAGATAAAATTATTTCTATTTTTGAGAAAACTAAAGTAAAAAGGTATTGGAGCAAATATTATTATCATCTAAAAAGAATAATATCCTTTAATATTGCTAAAAGAATTTGATTCTATACTTGAAATCAATTGAAAATAAGAGGTGTTATAACAGTTAGTTCTTAACTATATAGTACTCTACAAATAAAAAATTATACATATACAGAATATGATTATCAGCTAAATTATGTAAGCTTAATTAATAGTCAATATTGTTTATTAATGCATAAACTTTTGATTTTAATTACTAATTGGTAATTAGTCACTTTAATGATTTTAAGATAATAAAATCCTTTATCAACGTTAATTTGTAATTAGAAAATAGCATAATGCTAGAGTCGATAGTTTTCAACTAAGATTCACTAGAAGAATTCAAATTAGTTTAAAACTATAGTCTACGAACATGAAAATAATAGTAAGATTACTTCTTACTTTGATATAATTTAATAATGAAATATAAGCATAGTTAGTTAGTTTGAGCTTATATAAAGATATTTTCGAAAAATATCCTACAGTATTTCAAGTACTAATTTAAACTCATTATACGTATTATGAAGAGTATTTAGCATATAATTTACTTAGCTTATTTTCCTTATAACGTGTAATGAATTAGAGCTCAAGGACAATTTGAGTATAATGTTTAAGAACATTCATATCAACGATCATGTTTAATCATTTTAATGCGCAGCAGCGCTGCTTATACTCTGAATCTATATTCAGTTGCAAGAGTAAAGGATTGTTTTTGACGTTTAAAGTATATTAAAACTAATTATTGTAAGAGTATAATACTGTTTATTACTTATCTATTTTGGAACTTAGACAATTAACATCCTTTATTTTAATATAAAATATCTCAGAGTAGATAGCATGAATATTTCAATTACAATACTGATAATGTTATTCAATTCTTCAAATTGTAACAGATAAATGTTAAAAATATTTAAGTATAATTCTTTACTTAACATAGATTAGCTATGAAAGTAATAGTGTTCTAAAATAAGTTTGAAATATATTATATTTTTGATAGATTAGAGATCTAACTATAATAATATGTAAAATTAATTAAATCTAATAATAGATAAAAGCAATATTTATAATATTAGAAAGGTTTAAAAAATATAATAATATTTTATCTAATTAATTTCAAAAAATCAATTAGGTATATTCTTAATATAAACAATATTTAAGTAATATTAACTAGTTATAAGTATCTCAAAGAATAACAAACTTACTAGCAAAATACATAAGCGACTAGAAATAAGAGTTTTTTCATATGAAAATATGGTATCACCATATAATGGCAATTAAATGTTCTATGATTCATTTTATTATTTAATAATCTTTATTAGTTGAGTAACTCATTACCTAATACATTATATTAGTTTTTATTTATTAATTAAAATATATTTTAATATATTGTCTATTTCATTTAATATTCTATGCATTAATGATAGGTTCTGTTATATAAAATTAGAGATATTATCATGGTAGATAGTTTTATAACAATAAAAAGGTTTTTTGATAACAAACATTATCCTCATGGTTTTTCTCGTCATGGCGATTTCACTATTAAAGAAGCTCAGATTTTAGAACGTTATGGTTATGCATTTAATGAATTGCATTCAGAAAAACGTGCACCTATAACAGAAGACGAACGTCTATTCCTACAAGTATGTAAAGGTTTACGTAAACCACAAACAGAAGCTGAAATTGTATGGTTAAAATATATCAAACGTATTAAACGTCCTAAACGTTTCCATACATTATCTGGAGGAAACGCACAAATGGAAACTACGGAAGACTTTGATAGCTATGATTAAAAATTAAAATATCCATATATTTTACAGTATTAATGAAAATTTCATTTATCATTATTTATATAAAATATTATTTAAATCATATATTACAATATCAATTTTGCATATTATATATATTCTTTTATTTCATAATTTGTTTTAATCTATACAAGATGTATTTATCTAAATGAATGTTATTGAATAAAATTATATAATGTTGTTTATATATTATATTTTTAATATTAAATCAAAATTTAATATCTTGTACGAATATATCTTAATCTAGATAAAGATTGTATATTTTCTATGTTATTTACCTCTTCAACTTTTATTATTTTTTAAAAATAAAAATATCAAACTAATTGTTTTTTACTTAAGTGTAGATTGATCTATTAATGTTTTCGTAATTAAATAATATTAGACACACCTATATATATCATTATGATAATTAACAATATATTACATAATAAATTCATATCTAGCTACTCAAGGAAATAATAATGAGTAATGAAAAAGCAAAGTTTATTTGGTTTAACGGTAATATAGTGAAATGGGAAGATGCAAAAATTAGCGTAATGTCCCATGCTTTACATTATGGTACTTCAGTTTTTGAAGGCTTACGTTGTTATAACTCATATAAAGGTTCAGTAATATTTCGTCATTATGATCATATGCAACGTTTACACGATTCAGCAAAAATTTACCGTTTTCCTTTAAAATATAAAATAAAAGAATTAATGGAAGCTACTCATAATGTATTAATATCTAATAAATTAGATAATGCATACATTCGTCCTTTAGCATTTGTAGGAGATGTTGGTTTAGGTATGAATCCACCAAATAGTTATAACACTGATGTAATTATTGCTGCTTTTCCTTGGAGTTCATATTTTGGAACAGAAGCATTAGAAAATGGTATTCATGCAATGGTTTCCTCTTGGAACCGTGTAGCACCTAACACACTTCCAACTGCAGCTAAAGCTGGCGGTAATTATCTTTCCTCATTACTGGTAAGTAGTGAAGCGCGACGTCATGGATATCAAGAGGGCATTACACTTGATACTAATGGTTATATTTCAGAAGGAGCTGGTGAAAATTTATTTGAAGTAAAAAATAATATTTTATTAACACCACCGTTGATTTCTTCAATATTACCTGGTATTACGCGTGATTCGGTAATTAAATTAGCAGAAGATCTTGGTATAAAAGCACAAGAAAAAATATTATCACGTGAATCATTATATTTAGCAGATGAAATCTTCATGTGTGGCACTGCAGCTGAGATTACTCCAGTATGTAGTGTTGATGGTATTCAAATTGGTGTTGGTCAACCTGGCCCAGTGACTACACAAATTCAAAAAACTTTTTTTGGACTTTTTACTGGTGAAACCAAAGATACACATGGTTGGTTAGATCTGGTTAATGTATAAAATTACGTGTATGTAATATAATCATTAGCTTAATTTCTAGATAGGAGTACAAGCATGCCTAATTATCGTTCTATGACTACTACCTCTGGTCAAAATATGTCCGGAGCTCGTGCTTTATGGCGTGCTACAGGAGTGAGAGAAGAAGATTTTGGTAAACCAATTATTGCTATAGTTAATTCTTTTACAGAACTAGTTCCAGGTCATATTCATTTACGTGAATTAGGTAAATTAGTTTCTGAACAAATTAAAGAAGCAGGTGGTATTGCTAAAGAATTTAATACTATTGCTATAGATGATGGTATAGCCATGGGACATAGCGGAATGTTATATTCATTACCTTCCCGTGAACTTATTGCTGATTCAGTTGAATATATGATTAATGCACATTGTATTGATGCTATGGTGTGTATTTCTAATTGCGATAAAATTACTCCAGGAATGCTAATGGCTTCATTACGTCTTAATATTCCAGTAATTTTTGTATCGGGTGGTCCCATGGAGGCAGGTAGATTTAAATCATCAGATAATACTATTAAATTAGATTTAATAGATGCAATATTACAAGGAGCAACTCCGCATGTTCATGACATAGAACGTCAACAGATTGAACGTGTTGCATGTCCCACATGTGGTTCATGTTCTGGGATGTTTACTGCAAATTCAATGAATTGTTTAACAGAAGCACTAGGGCTTTCACAACCAGGCAACGGAACATTACTGGCAACTCATATTGATCGTAAAAATTTATTCATCCAAGCTGGTAAACGTATAGTAAAACTTACTAAAGAATACTATGAACAAAATAAAAGTTGCGTACTGCCACGTAATATTGCTAATAAGGCTGCATTTGAAAATGCTATGATGTTAGATATTTCTATGGGAGGTTCTACCAACACAGTTTTACATTTACTAGCTGCGGCTCAAGAAGGTCAAGTAGATTTTACACTTTATGATATTGACCGTCTTTCACGTAAAGTTCCTCAACTTTGCAAAGTATCACCTAGTACAAAAGAATATTATATGGAAGATGTACATCGTGCTGGCGGAATATACGGTATCCTGGGGGAGTTATATCGTGCTAATTTACTACATACTAATGTACATAATATATTAGGCTTAAATTTACGTGAAACATTAGAGCAATATGATATTCTAATTACCAAAAATGAAACAATAAAAAAGATGTTTCTTGCCGCTCCTGCAGGTATTCACACTATTCAAGCATTTTCTCAAAATTTTAGATGGAATACACTAGATAATGATCGTAAAAAAGGATGTATTCGTAATTATAAACATGCCTTTTCACAAGAAGGTGGGTTAGCTGTATTATATGGAAATATAGCTAAAGATGGGTGTATTGTAAAAACTGCAGGTATTGATAAAGATCAATTAAAATTTTCTGGTACAGCTAAAGTATATGAAAGTCAAGATGATGCTGTTAAAGCAATCTTAGGTTGTAAAATAATAGCTGGAGATGTAGTAGTAATTCGCTATGAAGGTCCAAAGGGAGGACCAGGTATGCAAGAAATGTTATATCCAACTAGTTATCTTAAAGCTATGGGATTAGAAAAAAGTTGTGCATTATTTACAGATGGTAGATTTTCAGGTGGAAGTTCAGGTCTTTCAATCGGTCATGCTTCTCCAGAAGCAGCCAGTGGCGGAGCTATAGCACTAGTAAAAGATGGAGATATGATTAAAATTGATATTCCAAATCGTATTATTAAATTAATGGTTTCTAATAAGGAATTACGTATTCGTCAGATTAAAGAAGAAAAACGTGGTAGTACAATAAGTTATACTCCTTATAATCGTATTCGTCATGTTTCTTTTGCTTTACGTGCCTATGCATTATTGGCAACTAGTGCTGATAAAGGTGCGGTACGTGATAAATCTAAATTAGGAAATTAATTTATGTATCATCAAACACAATTATTTTCTGAAAAACTTGATGCCGCAAAATATTTATGTACAGTATTACGTTTACCAGTATATGAAGTTATACAAATTACATCTTTACAAAAATGCAAAAATTTCTATGGTTTTGAAAATAATATTTTTGTAAAGCGTGAGGATTATCAGTAAGATAATACTTTTAAACTACTTAAAGGTTATGCCAGTCATTGCTGTATTAACTAAAGAACAAAACAGACATGGTATATAGTCCTTTAGCTGGAAATTATGCTCAGGATGTAATATTTTGAGGTAGTAAATTACAAATTAAATTATTATTTGCAATGCCAATATCCGCAAGTGAAATTAAAATGGATGCAGTAAAAGTTTTGGTGGATAAGTTTATTGATATGGAAATAATTTTGATAAAGCAAAAATCAAAGCAATAGAATTAGCTAAAAAGGTTTTAATTTTATTTTAGCCTTGGAGAATGAAGCAGTAATAGTTGACTATGGTTGCACATTTAGATCGTGTATTTCTACCAGTTGAATGTGGTGATTTAGCTACTGGAGTATGAGTATTAATGAAACAGTTAATGCCGTAAATTAAAATTATTTGAGTTAAAACTGAAGATTCAGCTTGGCTTACCTAAAAGCAGTATTTAAAGCTGGAAAACTGGTCGATTTAGCACTTGTAAGTTTATTTGATAAAGGTGTTGCTGTAAAGCATATTAATATTGAAACATTTCGTTTATGCCAACGTTAGCTTAACGATATTATTACTATAGATAATAATAGTGCTATTTGCTTAGCTATGAAAGATTCATTTGAAAATATCAGAGCAGTAGCAGCACCTATTGGTGCTTTAGCATTAGCGAGCATGAAAAAATATACCCCTCATCATAAAATTATGGAAGAAAGATTAGCACATATACTATTTGGTGTGAATTTGAATTTTCATGACTTGCGTTATGTATCTGAATATTGCAGAGCTGTTAAAAAACTTCAATCATGGATTGCGGTAATTATTCCAGATAACCCGAGAAGTTTTCTGCAATTCTGTCAAATAATACACAGGCGCATCATAACAGAATTTAATTCTCGTTACTTTAATTCTAAAAAAGCTTATATTTTACTTGGAATGCATTTAACACATGATCACCAGAGGAACGTAATTCCATCATAAATGAATTAAAACATAGTGATTATATAGAGATAAATTTATCAAATGATGAAATCACAAAGTTACATGTACGTTATATTATTAGAGGATTACCTTAAAAACGATTAAATGATTGTCTTGTTAGCATTGAATTTGCAGAATCTTCTTAAGCATTATTAAAATTTTACAAATATTTGTAACATACTAGAATATTTCCTTATTTTATTATCTTAGCCATGGAAGTGACTACGATCGGTATTATCAGCTTTTGAATAAACATCTATAAAACTTATTTTGAAGATTATCTCAATACATTAGGTTATGAACGGAATGATGAAGATAATAATTCATCATTTAATTGCTTTCTTTGTAGAGAAAATTAAATATTAGTTATTAACTACCATTACTTATTACTGGTTATAATAAGTCTGGCAAAATTAGCTTGTATTAATAAATATTAACTATTAACTTATTAATAGGCATATGTAAATTTATGCAATCTACATAGTAATTTTAAGAAAAAACTTTAGTTTTTATAAATTTGTTAGGTTCTAAAATTGTACAGGTGTTCTATTTTTTTTATATATAACAATATTTTATTCTATGAAAATAAAATATTATATATAGCCAAAAGACCTATTAAATTTACTTTTCAAGTAAACAGATAAACATTTAATGTTATATATTTATAATGTTAAATTGTCATTAAATGAATACCAGTTATATACTGTGTATAGACTTGGAGTAAATATGATTAATTATTTTAATCAATTAAATTTTCGTAATAAGCTAATGCAACTGAGTAAATGTCGTTTCATGTCACGGGATGAATTTACTGATAATATTACTTTTTTAAAAGGAAAGAAAATTGTTATAATTGGATGTGGTGCTCAAGGTTTTAATCAAGGATTAAATATGCGTGATTCCGGTCTTGATGTATCGTATGCTCTACGTAATGATTCTATCATTCAGAAAAGTATTTCTTTTTGTAAAGCAAATGCTCATGGTTTTAAAGTAGATACTTATGAAAATTTAATTCCAAATGCTGATTTAGTTATCAACTTAACCCCAGATAAACAACATTCAGCTGTAATACAGACTATTCAACCATTAATGCACAATAATGCTATATTGGGTTATTCCCATGGTTTTAATATCGTTGAAGTAGGTGAAATTATTAGAAAAGATATTACTGTAGTAATGGTTGCTCCAAAGTGTCCAGGTACTCAATTACGTGAAGAATATAAGCGTGGCTTTGGCGTACCAGCTTTAATTGCTGTTCATCCAGAAAACGATCATAAACAAATAGGAATATTAGTTGCTAAAGCTTGGGCATCTGCTCTTGGTGCTGATCGCGCAGGTATATTAGAATCTTCATTTATTGCAGAAGTAAAATCTGATTTAATGGGAGAACAAACAATTTTGTGTGGTTTATTACAAGCAAGTTCTATATTATGTTTCAATCATTTAGTAGATAAAGGTTACGATCCAGCATACACTGCTAAATTTATTCAATGTGGTTGGGAAGTTATTACAAGTTCATTGAAATTAGGTGGTATTACTTTAATGATGGATAGATTGTCTAATTCAGCTAAACTACGTGCTTATATATTATCAGAGCAAATAAAAACTATTTTAGCTAAACTATTTCAAAATCATATGGATGAGATTATATCTGGTGATTTTTCTAAAAAAATGATGAATGATTGGGCCAATAGAGATCAAAATTTATTACATGGGCGAAAAATAACTCGTAAAACTGCTTTCGAACAGGCACCATATTATGAAAAAAATATTATAGAGCAGGAGTATTATGATAAAGGCATATTAATGATAGCTATAGTAAAAGCCGGTGTCGAGTTAGCTTTTGAAACTATGATAAATACTGGTATATCTGCAGAATCAGCTTATTATGAATCACTACATGAGTTACCATTAATTGCAAATACTATAGCCCGTAAGCGATTATATGAAATGAATTTAGTTATTTCTGATACGGCAGAATATGGTAATTACTTATTTGCTTTTAACGCTATGAATTTACTAAAAGATTTTATGAATACCTTGAACTCTAGCGATCTAGGAGAACATATTATAGATGTACAAATTGATAATATGCAATTATATAATGTTAATAAATTTATTCAGCAACATCCAATAGAATTGGTTGGTATTAAATTACGTAATTATATGTATAAAATGCAAGCTGTTGTATCAAGTAACTAAATATTTAGTTTGAGCAACAGTTATTATAATCAGCTAATATCTCTTGTATAAAATATGTACATCTATTATATACATTTATTTTATATGCTTTTGATATACAACAATGTATTGTATTTATAAATAAATCAATCTATGTTCATTGGTATAATTTGTCTATGTATAAATAAAGAAATAAATAAATTTTTTGTTATTCAATTATTAAATTGATCCAATTAACGCTTAATTATGTTAAATGATATTTAATATATTATTTATTAAAAATATTAAATAATATATTAAAGTTTATTAATAATTATTATTATATGATTAACATAAACAATATTTAAATTTTTATATTGTATTATATATGTCATAAAGGTATAAAATATATATATATATATTATTGGTTCATGAATTTATCAGCAAATAGCATTTAAATGCATTTAAAATTCAAAATCAATATATGAAGTAAATTTATTATATAAATAAATCAAGATATTATGATAATCATTTTATATTATTTTAGTTATATGTAATAAATGAATGATCATTAGCATGAGAATGATCTAACAATTAATTGCAATTAATATTGCATTGCTGATTTATTTAATACGTTAATACACAAATCTTAACAGATTCGATTTTATATTAAAATTTAATAATATGAATGAACACCATGTTGATGTTCAGTAATATCTTTAACTCCCTTAAGTTCTTCAGGGAAAGCTAATAGTAGCTCTTTTTCAATACATCCTTTTAAAGTAATATTAATCATTGAGCAACCATTACAACCTCCATCGAATTGTAAAACAGCATAACCGTCGTCGGTAATTTTGATTAAAGAAACACGACCACCATGTTCAGCAAGTTGTGAGTTAATCTTAGCTTGTAATAAATATTCTATACGTTCAGATAAAGGAGTGTTTTTTGAAATTTCACAAATTCTAATATTTGGTGCTTTTAATGAGAGTTGTGAAGTTGTCTGATCTGTAATTAAATCAATTTCAGCATCCTTAATATATTTTATACTAATATTATCCACATACACTGAAAAATTTTTATAGTTTAACTTTGTATCTGTTATTTCAACAGAATCTGGAGGACAATAAGAAATTCCACATTCAGCATACGGAGTTCCTGGATGAATAACAAATACACGAATTTGAGTGTTATTAGGTTTACTTGATAACAGTGATACAAAATGATTTTGTGCTACATCAGTAATTTTTATCATGAAGATGACTCAATAGTTTTATATTTTTATAATTTATAATACTCTTAATTATAAATTCCTACAATAAACCAAAATTTTAGATATTTTGTATTCCATTATATTACTTTCAATATTTGATATTTAAATAAATAACAATACAATTTTACTAAAGATACTAATATAGTAAATTAATTATTTATTTTCTAGGAATTTAAGCAATGCATTCACTTTATTGGAATATTACTGGTAAGGGTCCTAATAACCTTGTATTATTACATGGTTGGGGTTTAAATTCTGCCATATGGCAGAGTATAATTCCTCTTCTCAGTCCATATTTTAAATTGCATTTAGTAGATTTACCAGGATTTGGGCATAGTCGTGCAATGGAAGCTTTAACTTTATCTGAAATAGAGAAAAAACTTATGCCTTATTTACCATATAATTCATTGTTACTGGGTTGGTCATTTGGTGGATTAGTTGCAACTCAAATAGCTTTAAATTATCCTGAATACGTTAAAGCATTAATTAGTGTGGCCTCTTCTCCTTGTTTTACGGCTCGAGATGATTGGCCAGGTATAAAAATAGATAGACTTAACACCTTTCAAAAACAATTGAGTAATGATTTTCAACGTACTATTGAACGTTTTCTAGAATTACAGATAATGGGTAATAAATTTACTAAAAATAACCATGTTGATATAGAACAATTAAAAAATGTAGTTCTTTCTAAACCTATGCCCTCAGTAGTAGTACTAAAAGCTACTTTAACTATTCTGCGTGAAATAGATTTTCGTAAAGCACTTCCTAAATTAAAAATGCCATTTTTGCGTTTATATGGTTCATTAGATAATATAGTTCCATGTTGTATTGCTTCATATCTTGACAAAGATATTCCAACTTCTCTATCTATTGTAATGCAAAAAGCTACTCATATACCATTTCTTTCACATCCAGATGAATTTTGTTTGAATATTATTAATTATATAAAATTAATTGACATTTAATTACAATTACATCAGCTATATCATTTATCGAAATCACTACAATAGTACATTGCTATTAAGCATCTCATCAAGTTAATACATAAATATAAACTTTAGGAAGTTACATAATGTAATAAAAAATAATATTTCGAACATATAGAAATAGTAAAAATGTATATACAGGTTATAAGAACTAATTGATAGCATTTGCTTTTAATAAAAAAGCATTAAATTTAATATTTATAAACATATAAAATTATTTTAATTATTTAAATTTTTTAAATTAAGAAGTTAAATAATATTTATTTATATATAAGATAAAGTTATATTCATAATAATTAAATTAATCATAAATACAATGAGTTTCTAATAAATTCAGATATAATATAACTTATTAGTATTATTTATATTTATATACCTAATATTAAATAAATTACTATTATAAGCTAATTACATAATATTTATTATATTATATATTTATATTTTAATATTTTTTAATTAAAATATATCCTGCATTATCATATTATGTATTTTATTTTATAAGCTATCTTTACCATGCAATTGTGGACCACATTGTGTGAGAGTTTTACATATATGATTATTAGTATATTGTTTAAAATTACTAATGAAACGATATCCTAAATTCTGTGCAGCATATCGCCATGAAGTCATACTTGACCAACTGATTCTAGGGTCAAGGATTGCTGTATTTATTTTTGATAATTCTTTTGGTATTTTTAAATTAAATATAGGTAATGTTTCTGTTGGAACACTGTCCAGTTCACCAGAAAGAATTGCATTGATTATAGCACGTGTATCTTTTAAGGATATACGCTTACCCTTTCCATTCCATCCAGTATTCACAAGATAAGCTTGTGCGTGAGCATTTTGTATACGTTTTATTAGCACACTTGCATATTGCATTGGATGCAATGTTAGAAATGCTGCGCTAAAACATGCAGAAAATGTAGGAATTGGTTGTTTTATGCCTAGTTCAGTACCTGCTACTTTAGAAGTAAATCCAGACAAAAAATAATATTGAATTTGTTCAGATGTTAAACATGAGACTGGAGGTAATACACCAAAAGCATCGGCAGTAAGAAATATTACTCTTTTAGCATGACCAGCTCTGGAAACGGGTCGTACGATATTATCAATATGATCAATTGGATAAGATACACGAGTATTTTCAGTTTTACTATTATCGCTATAATCAATACAACCATCTATATTTACTACAACATTTTCTAATAATGCATTACGACGAATGGCTCTATAAATTTCTGGTTCTGTATTTTCAACTAAATTAATAGTCTTAGCATAACAACCTCCTTCAAAATTAAATATTCCATTATCATCCCAACCATGTTCATCATCTCCAATCAGTTGACGCTGTGGATCTGTGGAAAGTGTAGTTTTTCCAGTACCGGATAAACCGAAAAATACTGCTACATCATTCATTTTACCCATATTTGCTGAGCAATGCATTGAAGCAATATTTTTTGGAGGAAGTAAATAATTCATAACTGAAAATAAACCTTTTTTCATTTCACCACCATACCAAGTTCCGCCAATAAGTTGCATATGTTCAGTTAGATTGAAAGCAATAAAATTTTCGGAATGTAAACCTTGTTCCTTCCAGTGTGGATTTATACACTTTGAAGCATTTAATACTATAAAATCTGGTTTAAAGTTAGTTAATTCATGTCTATTAGGACGAATGAACATATTCTTTACAAAATGTGCTTGCCATGCAACTTCCATGATAAAACGAACTCGTAAACGATTATCAGGACTAGAACCACAAAAAGCATCTATAATAAATAAACGTTTATCTGAAAGCTGTTTTATACAAAGTTTTTTTAGATATTCCCAAGTTTTTTGCGATAATGATTGATTATCATTTTTTATATTATTTGTATTATTCCACCATAGCATATCGCGTGTATTTACATCATGTACAATATATCTATCTCTGGGAGAACGTCCAGTAAAAATACCGGTATCTACCGCTATTGCTCCGCTTTTTGTTATAATCCCTCGCTCATATCCTTTTAAACCTGGTTTAATTTCTTCTTTAAATAAAGTGTCATAATCAGGATTATATAATATTTCTGTAGTATTAATAATACCTATAGTGTTAAGTTCTTTCCATATTAGGTTGTTAACACACATTTGAATATTCCTTGCTCGATATTTGTGCTGTATAGTTATTAATTTTTTCAGTATTTATTATGACTTATAATAAATAGAATATAATTTATGTATAAAATATATTCTTATAGTTTACTATCTGTTATAAACTAGTAAAATATTGTAAGGCAAAATGCTACATGAAAGATAATCAAAGAAAATATATTCATTTAAAATACTAATGAATAATTAATTAGTTTTGACTTAAGAAATGATTTTTTTATAAGAAATTTACTAACTAATATGCATATCCTATATATAAACTAAAATACCTAATTTATAATATTTTTAATAGATAAACTATGCATTTTATTTAAATTTCTTGAATAAATGAATATCATTGAACCCGCCAATCCTCTAAAAGCATTATTTCTAATAACATTTGATATTATCAATAATATAATTTTGATTATAGTTGTTTAAATAACAATAATATATTATTTTTATTTATAAAAATATTTATGTATTTTATTAGTTAGTACTATAAAAATATATCTAATTTTTTTAATTAAGATAAATTATTCAGTTTAGTATATGACTATAATATAGTGCTATATCAAATCGATTATTGAAATAATATTTCAATTCAAATATTGTCATTAAATAGATAAAATTAAATATTTTAACTGATAAATAAATTATTAAAATTGATGAGTAAAATTTTTAAAAATAATTATTTATTATCAAATAAATAATTAAGTAATATAAAACATAAGAATTTTTATTCTTATACAATCATTAAAAGTTAAGTAAATTATTATATAAATAATATGCAATATTTTATTACAGAAAAGTAATTTCTAATATGTTTACTAATTATGCTAATTACTTACGTTGTAAAATTTTATTACTATAATTATGTTTATATAGTACATAATATGTTCTATAAAATACAATTAACATTATGAATGTTAAGTTAATTAACTTTAATCTTATAAAGATAAAATCTTATTGTGTTAAATTCATATAATTTATTGTTATATACATATCTTCATTATATGAAATAGTTGATAAAAATATATTTAATTAATATTGATCAGATCAATATTAATTGATATATATCAGATATCATCTTATTGCACAAATAATATGATAATTTTAAGATTTATATGAATAATTTAATTAAAAAACCCAAAATCATTAAAGTTCAATCAGTAGCTCAATCTAGATTATTTACCATTGAAGCAGTGGAACTTACTTTTCCTAATGGTGTACGGCGTATTTATGAACGTATGAAATCTTTCAAACGAGAATCAGTAATGATTGTAGCAATACTTGATGATACTGATATACTTTTAATCCAAGAATATGCAGTTGCTTTAGAAAATTATGTATTAAGTTTTCCTAAAGGATTAATTGAATCAGGTGAAGATACATATGAAGCCGCAAATCGTGAGCTTAAAGAAGAAGTAGGATTTGGTTCAAAAAAAATTCAAACACTCGGACAATTAACTATGGCACCATCTTACTTTTCTAGTGAAATGCATATTCTTATAGCAGAAGAATTGTATAGAGAAAAATTAGAAGGTGATGAACCAGAACCACTCATTATACAAAAATGGCCACTTGATAATCTTTTATCTTTATTAGATGAACCAAATTTTCGCGATGCACGAAATGTCAGTGCTTTATTTATGGTAAGAGAATGGTTAGTAAAGCAAGGAAGATTAACTTATTAATAATAATGAATAAGAATAATAAAAATTATATTTTAGAGTTTATTAGTTAATAATAATATCTTAGTAATAAATTGATGTTTAATAACAAACTAGCAACTAATTTAAATTCATATTAATCAATAATGATATCTAACATATACATAGTGTAATAAATAGAAATTATGATATTCGTATATTTGCATAATTTTATCTAAAAATTATAATGTTTTTTTAAATTAGTTCAAATAAAGATATTTTATTAAATATTAGAAATAATATGTATATTTAATTAGTCGTTGATAAATACTATTAATCAATATACTAATAGTATATTGATTATATACATGGCAAAATATTGTTATTAATCGTCTATTTATTTATTGCTTTTAATTATACTGTACAATATAGTAAGTGTAACCAATACATGACTGGATTCTAAAATATTAAAAAATTAGTATAAAATAGTAATAAATTGTTTTCGAGTTTTCTTCCATTGTTAATTTTGTTAATATAAAATTATGCTTATGCAAAGTATTAGATGAGCCATTGTATTTTATATTATATATAATATAAAAATCTTAATATAAATGTTTAAAATATAAATATATATTTTACATCAATAATGTTTTTTATAGTATATAACATATAAGCTATAATAAATTATGAATTATAAATTTAAAAAATAAAAAATTTATGATCGTTAAAAATAAAGTATTTAAAGTGTACTTATTAAGTATATATTTAACTAAATAAATTGGTTTCAAAGAAAATAAAGTGTAAATATAATATGTATTAAAGATTTATAAATGGATTTTTAAAAAAAGGATAATTGTTCGGTCGTGACGTACCATTACATACTAATAAAATTTATTGCTCACTTTCCTTATTTCTCATGAGACCTTAGTTTCTGGCCCGCTAGTAAGATTTTAAAAAATGCGGGGTTCTATCTCAACAAATTAGTAATAATAGTGACAAAATGGCAGAGAAACGTAATATCTTCCTGGTTGGACCAATGGGCGCAGGTAAAAGTACTATTGGTCGTCAGTTAGCGCATCAACTTAGTATGGAATTTTTCGATTCTGATCATGAAATTGAACGACGTACTGGAGCAGATATAAGTTGGGTATTTGATGTGGAAGGAGAAGTAGGCTTTCGTGCGCGTGAAGAAAAAATTATTAACGAGCTAACTGAAAAGCAAGGAATTGTATTAGCTACAGGTGGAGGTTCTATTAAATCTAGAAAAACTCGTAATCGTCTTTCTTCCCGTGGAGTAGTAGTTTATCTTGAAACTACTATTGAAAAACAACTTATTCGTACACAGCGTGATAAAAAACGACCGTTACTACAAGTCAACTCTCTTCAACGTGAAGTTTTAGAAGAATTAGCAAATGATCGTAATCCGCTTTACCAAGAAATAGCTGATATTAGTATTCGTACTGATAACCAAAGTGCAAAAGTTGTAGCTAATCAGATTATTTTTCTTTTAGAACAAGATAATCTCAAACTTTGAGGATTTAAAATTAATAGGTATGGATATCATAGAGAAAATTAACGTTTCATTAGATAAACGGAGTTATTCAATTAATATTGCTAGTGGACTTTTCAAAAGCTCATCTTCTTTTTGGCCGTTGAAAAAAGGTGATAGTGCAATGTTAGTAACTAATCAAACAGTAGCTCCTCTCTATTTGAAAGTATTATCAACGTTACTTGAAAGTGCTGGAATAATAGTAGATAAAATAATTTTACCAGACGGTGAACAATATAAAACTTTATTCATTATGAATAAAATTTTTACTGCGTTATTAGAAAGATTATATGGTCGTGATACTACACTTATTGCATTAGGTGGGGGAGTTATTGGTGATTTAACTGGATTTGCTGCTGCTAGTTATCAGCGTGGAGTACGTTTTATCCAGGTCCCTACTACGTTATTATCTCAAGTTGATGCTTCGGTAGGAGGTAAAACCTCTGTTAATCATTCCCTTGGTAAAAATATGATTGGTTCTTTTTATCAACCTCAATCTGTAGTGGTAGATACTGATTGTTTGTTTACTTTACCTTTGCGTGAGTTAGTATCGGGCTTAGCGGAAGTAATTAAATATGGTATTATTCTTGATGCTGAATTTTTTGAATGGTTAGAGCTAAATATTGATTTAATTTTATCATTAAATAGTAAAGTTATTGCCTATTGTATACGTCGATGTTGTGAATTAAAAGTAAAATTAGTCATAGCTGATGAATATGAATATGGTATACGTAGTTTACTTAATTTAGGTCATACTTTTGGTCATGCCATCGAAGCATATATGGGATATGGGAATTGGTTGCATGGCGAAGCAGTAGCTGCAGGAATGGTAATGGCAGCGCGTGTTGCTGAATATCTTGGTCAATTTTCTTCAAGTAATACTAAACGTATTATTAAATTATTACAACGTGCAGGGTTACCTGTATGTGGACCCAAGAATATGAGTGCAGAAAGATATCTAGAATACATGATGCGTGATAAAAAAGTAGTACAAGGTAAATTACGATTAGTTATACCTCTTATGATTGGTCATTCTGAAATATGTACAGATGTGCCTCTTAATATAGTAAGAGCCGCAATTTGTTGATAACAATTTAATAATATTAATAAAAAGCCGATAGTATCAATGTAAATTCATATTTGTTAATATAAATACTAAATATTTAATATCTAATATATATAGATATATATGTTATTAGATATGTTAACTTTTAATAAAGTTATTAATTTAATTTTAAATTATAATGATTTTTATAATTTTACAAAATTAAAAACATCTATATTGATTATAAATATATTAAAAATTGAGCATTTTATTTAAAGTTAAAGAATGTATAATGTAATGAGTTATTTACTAATAATTAACATATATTAAAATCTTTAAGTTATATATAATAAAGATAATATTTTTAGATTTATGAAACATAAAAATTTATTTTCTATATATAAAATATAACTTATTGGTTCTTATTAACATTGACAATACTATTTACTGAATATAATAGATGAAAAAGAAACGTGCTTTTTTGAAATGGGCTGGAGGTAAACATTTATTAATTAATGATATATGTAATCATTTACCTACAGGTAGATGTTTGGTTGAGCCATTTGTTGGTGCTGGTTCAATATTTCTAAATACTGATTATGAAAGTTATTACTTAGCAGATATTAATAAAGATCTCATTAATCTTTTTAACATTGTCAAGACACACACGACAGAATTTATTAAGGATGCTAAGCAATTATTCAATTCTAATTCTAATAGAGCTGAAAATTATTATACATATCGTATGATCTTTAATACTAGCAAAGATATATATCAACGCTCAGTACTATTTCTTTATCTTAATCGTCATGGTTATAATGGTCTATGTCGTTATAATCTTCGCGGTGAATTCAATGTACCTTTTGGTCGATATTATAAACCATATTTTCCGGAATACGAATTATTATTGTTTGCGGAACGAGCACAAAAAGCCACTTTTGTTTGCGAATCTTATGAAAATACTTTAAATAACAACGCTCACAGCGGTTCTGTTGTATATTGTGATCCTCCATATTCTCCATTGTCTACGACAGCAAATTTTACTACTTATTATAAAAAAAATTTTACTTCGATTGAACAAATAAATCTAGCTAATCTAGCTATTAAATTATCAAAAGATAATTGTATACCAGTTTTGATTTCTAATAATGATACATCATTAACACGGCAATGGTATCAAAAAGCTAATTTATATGTAATTAAAGTTAGAAGAACTATTAGTCGAAACATCAATAGTCGAACTAAAGTTAATGAACTATTAGCTATTTTTAATTAAATTAGTTCATTAAAAACTTAATGATAGGAAATTAGGTTAGAAATAAAATTGAGAGATCAAAATGAAACAATTTTTTTTAGCTCCTTCAATTCTGGCTGCAGATTTTGCTCGCTTAGGAGAAGAAACAGTTAAAGTATTAGAAGCGGGCGGTGATATCATTCATTTTGATGTAATGGATAACCATTATGTACCTAATTTAACAGTAGGACCTATTGTGCTGAAAGCGTTACGTACATATGGTATTATAGCTCCTATTGATGTACATCTAATGATTAAACCAGTGAGTGATTCTTTAATTTATGATTTTATTAAAGCCGGTGCTGATTTCATTACTTTTCATGTAGAAGCTAGTGAACATATTGATCGTACATTAGAATTAATAAAAAAAAATGGTTGTAAAACTGGATTAGCATTAAATCCAGCAACTCCAATTAACTATCTTAGTTATGTAATGGATAAATTAGATTTGATATTATTAATGTCAGTTAATCCTGGGTTTAGTGGTCAAAATTTTATTTATAAAACTCTTGATAAATTAAGTCAAGTGCGACGATTAATTGATGAAACGGGTTATAATATATTATTAGAAGTAGATGGAGGTATAAAGATAGATAACATCTATCAGATTGCATTAGCAGGTGCAGATATATTTGTGATTGGTTCAGGTATTTTTTCTTATCCAGATTATAAAAAAATTATTTATCTTATATCTAATGAGTTAGAAAAAGTTCATAGCTAATTTAGCTATGTTGTGACTGATAAATAATTTAGATTAAATATTTTAATATTGCATACTAAAATATTTAGATTTATCAATCCAGTAAAGTTATTATGATTTTATAGCATATCCTTTATTAAAGGTTGTAATATTTATATATAATCTTACATATAATAATGGTTGAATGAATTATTCGAACTTCAATAATAGCAATAATACCTATTGTTAAATTAACATAATAAACAATAATGTTATATGCTCGTATAAGTATATACATAGTAGCATAGGATAAATGATATAGTGATTTTTTAATCAGTTATATATTTTTTTTTAAATAAATTTTATTTAAATTTGAAT
This sequence comes from Pantoea sp. Mhis, assembly GCF_009830015.1. NCBI lineage: Bacteria > Pseudomonadati > Pseudomonadota > Gammaproteobacteria > Enterobacterales > Erwiniaceae > Pantoea > Pantoea sp. Mhis. The sequence goes on from NZ_SZZX01000005.1 coordinate 47,981, forward strand.
TTCTGGAAAAATATGGATAAATCGATAGTTTTTAGCGCAACACAACCATCTGGGGATATTACTATTGGTAACTATATAGGAGCATTACGTCATTGGGTACAAATGCAGGATGATTTTCAATGTATTTATTGTCTCGTGGATTTACATGCTATCACCGTGCGTCAAGATCCAATTACCTTACGTAAAGTTACGTTCGATAATCTTGCATTATATCTTGCATGTGGTCTAGATCCTAATAAAAGTATTGTTTTTATTCAATCACATGTTCCTTCTCATACTCAATTAAGTTGGATATTAAATTGTTTTACTTATTTTGGTGAATTAAGACGAATGACACAATTTAAAGAAAAAATTATAAGTTATAAACAAAATATTAACAATGGTTTATTCAGTTATCCTGTACTTATGGCAGCAGATATTTTATTATATCAAGCCAATAAAGTTCCTATTGGGGAAGATCAAAAACAACATTTAGAACTAAGTCGTAATATAGCTAAGCGATTTAATGCTATATATGGTAATATCTTGAAAATTCCAGAAGCATTCATTGCAAATTCTGGAGCACGCGTAATGTCATTATGTAATCCTATTAAGAAGATGTCAAAATCTGACTCTAATCGAAATAATGTAATTAGATTACTTGAAAATACTAACATTGCTATTAAGAGAATCCATCAAGCAGTAACCGATTCAGATAATCCCCCAATAATCCGATATGATCTTAAAAAAAAAGCAGGTGTGTCTAATTTATTAAATATTCTTTCTGCTCTTTCTAATAAAAGCATTGTACAACTAGAAAAAGAATTTGAAGGTAGAATGTATAAGGATTTAAAAAATGCTGTTGCTGATGAAATTTCTGCTATTTTAATAGAAATACAAAAACGTTATTATTTTTTTCGCAGCGACGAAAACTTTCTTAATCAGGTGATACGTGAGGGAGCAGCAAAAGCATACGTACAATCTAAAGATACACTTGACAAAGTGTATAATGCTATAGGATTTGTAACTTAATTAAAATGAATTAATTTAAATCATAATTTTTAAAGTTCAATATTAATTTATTGATTTTATTAGAATTATTCTATATATTAAGTAATAATTCTAGAATAATATTTTTATTTAAAAATACAACTATTACTATTAATATATATGTTAACTTATTTATAATTATTTCATCTTAATATCAATTAAATTTATTAATAACTAAATAATTATAATTTATTAGTATTATACATTAATGTTTTTAACTAATTTTAGTATGCTAAAAATTATAAAATATTTATTATTTTAATAATATATTAAATATATAATTAAATTATGATAACTGATACAGCTTTTACATATTGAATATAAAATAAGCTTTTAAATTTATACAAATACATATACATGTAAAATACAATTCAATTGTATTTTGCTAATAATTATTATATATACCATATTAATGGATACTATCCAAGATAAAAATCTTTTAAGATTATCAATATAATATAATTATATGATATAATTAGTCATTAATTGTATAATTAACGTGTACCATATACAACAATAGTTTTACCACGAGCAGATATTAAGTTTTGGACTTCTAAATTTTTTAAAATGCGACCTACTGTTTCTCGAGAACAACCAACGATTTGACCAATCTCTTGACGGGTTATTTTAATTTGCATCCCATCTGGATGAGTTATTGCATCTGGTTGCTTGGTTAAACTGAGTAAAGTTTGCGAAATTCTTCTATTAACATCAAGAAAGGCTAAGTTGCCAACTTTTTCTGATGTTATTTTTAAACGCCTAGCCATCTGTGTCGATAAGTTTATTAAAATATCTTGGTTTATTTGAATTAATTGGCGAAATTTTTTATAAGAAATTTCTGCTATATCACAAGATGTTTTTGTACGTACCCATGCACTACGTTCTTGTCTTTCTTCAAAAAAACCAAGTTCACCAATAAAATCTCCAGAATTGAGATAAGAAAGAATTATTTCCTTACCATTTTCATTTTTAATTAGGACTACAACTGTACCTTTTATGAGGTAGTATAATTTTTCTGCTTTTTCACCTTCATGTATTAATATACTTTTAGATAAAAATCTCTGTGTTTTACAATGAGATAAAAACCATTCAAGTGTAGGATTTATTTGTGGCTTATCAAGAACCATGCGCTCTTACCTTTTATAATAATAAAAAAAAATAATTCATACAAAATATAAGTAGATTTCTTCATAATATATTAAATTTATCAAGATATTTTTAAAAAATATCTTGAGTTGCTAGTATATTTCTACTGTATTTACTTATTTAAAAAAATATGTTCAATATTATGTTGTAACTTAGTTTTTGCAAAATATTTTTATTGTTTTCTTTAAATTATTTAAATTTATCTTTATATCATTTTGATTGTATTTCAATATATTCAAAGAAAAATCGAACATTTTTATGAAGCTAGTTATGGATAAGGTTATTATTATGATAATCTTAACAATTAAAGATTACTATAACTAGTATATAATCAAAATTGTAATACTATGTTATATCGTATATAATCAAGATTTGATCATAATTCATGTATTTAAAATTATAAACATAAACTAATCAATTATTTATATATTTATCCTGATCTAATAAATAATTTTTATTGACATATAGATTATTATGTTTAATGCTCATTTAGCATGGTTGAGTTTAATATATAATATTGTTAGAAGCTATATTATATAACCAGATTGATTAAAAATCATATTTTAATATTTATAAATATTAAAGTAATATATATATCTAATATTAAATATCTTTTTTGGAATAGAGAATAATAGATATAAAATTTTTTAATAATATTAAAAAATAAAATAATTATTTCAAAAAATATAGTTAAAGCATGAATTTAAATTATCTATTGTTTGAATAAAGTAAAAATTAACTATATCATAAATAGTTAATTTTTGATATGATCGCTGGTGGCTTTCCATTGAAAGAAAATGATATACCTCTAGAATTAATAATATTAGTATTTATTCTTTTAGATAAAGGAGTAAATAAATCAATGCAATAAATTATTTTTAAAAACATATAATAAAATTTATTATTATTAATTTAATTTTATAAATTAAATTAATATAGCAGTTTTTAGATATATTTCATTATATATCATTAGATTATAGATAACATTATTAACATATGTTATATAAATTGACCAATAATGATATTGAATATTTATATAATCAATATTTATTATACAAATTATTAATTTATTTAAAATTAATAATTTAAATTTATAATATTACTATTTAATTAAAATCAGTATTGATATTGATACTTTTTATAACTAGTGAATTTTAGCATTGGCTAATATCAAAAATAATAAATATGTACTTTACATATCATATTTCATTTTTTTTATAAGGAAAACTATAATTAATTATGATGAAGATCATATCTCATTAGAATGTATGTCAAAATTATAGATAAATCATAATAAATAAATTTAATTAGTTTGATATTCTTGCGTATTAAATTTTATGTATTAAAAATAAATATATTTAATACTTTATGAGTATTTTTAATTTTTTGAAATAATTTATTGAATTAAATAAATAAAATAATCCTTTAAATGATAAGTATGAACATTTAAAATACATGTAATTATTATTAATATTAGATTATTGATAACTAATATGCTATCTTTAACGATTATTAACTAAGATATAACTGATGAATTAATAGGTATGTTTAGAAACATAAAGGATAATGAAATATACTTTATTAGTTACTGGTCCAGCATATGGAACACAACATGCTAGCAGTGCATTATTATTTGCTAGAGCTTTGCTAGAAACTGAACATGAATTGAAAAGCATTTTCTTTTATCGTGAAGGAGTTTTAAATGCTAATCAATTAAATGTACCAGTTAGTGATGAATTTGATATGGTACGTGCATGGCAAGAATTATATTTACAATATGGAGTAACGTTAAATATTTGTATAGCATCAGCATTACGAAGAGGGATGATGAATATTGATGATAATAAGGATATAGATTTCAAATTAATAAGTAATAATTTATATTCAAGTTTTAAAATGACTGGTTTAAGAACTTTAGCAAAAGCAATATTAAATTCTGAACGTTTAATTCAATTTTAATGAAAAATACACTGGCATTTTTATTTACTCAAGTACCTCATGGTAATAGTTCTGGTAGAGAAGGATTAGATGCTGTATTAGCAGCATCTGGTGTATTTAATAAAAATATAGGTTTATTTTTCATTGGGGATGGTATTTTACAACTGAATTGTAATCAAAAACCAGAAAAAATTTTAGCACGTAATTATATTACAACTTTTGCTGTTTTAGAATTGTGTCAGATTAATCAAATTTTTATATGTAAAGAATCATTGCAAATGCGTGGCCAAAATATGACTGATGAACGTATTTTGTCTGCTGTCATATTGAGATCGGATAATTTCTATCAAAAACTCAAAACATATAATCATATTATTCGCTTCTGAGAAAATATTATGTTTTATACATTATTTCATTCTCCTTGGCAATGCGACTTTGATAGCTTAATATTGCTTTTACAAGAAGGTGATGATTTATTACTGTTACAGGATGGTGTCACAGCAGCTTTAAAAAATAGTCAAATGTATTTAAAGTTAAATACTACTTTAGCAAATTTATGGATTCTAGAAGAAGACGTAATTGCACGCGGCCTAGTTACACAAATTTCATCTCAAGTACTATTATTAAACTATGCAGGTTTTGTCGAATTGACTATAAAAAATCAACAACAAGTTGCATGGTAATTCATAGATCTTATTAATTTCCTGCTTGACACTCTAATCGACACAGTCCTAAAATTCTATAAATCCAGTTGCAATATGAAGGGACTTGCTGTGTTTTTATAAATGATAAGACAATCTAGGAGCTATTTAATGGCAACAGTTAACCAACTGGTTAGAAAACCTCGTGTAAGAAAAATTATGAAAAGTAATGTACCTGCCCTAGCAGGTTGTCCACAAAAACGTGGTGTTTGTACTCGTGTCTATACTACTACTCCCAAAAAACCAAATTCAGCTTTACGTAAAGTATGCCGGGTGCGTTTAACTAATGGTTTCGAAGTTACTTCTTATATAGGTGGTGAAGGTCATAATTTACAAGAACATTCTGTAATTCTTATTCGTGGAGGACGTGTTAAAGATTTACCGGGAGTAAGATATCATACTGTTCGTGGTGCATTAGACTGTTCTGGCGTAAAAGATCGTAAACAAGGACGTTCTAAATATGGTGTAAAGAAATTAAAAACTTAATTAAATGATTATTTGATAAAGCTTGTATTCTAAATACAATTTAAAATAAAAACATATATTTTAGTAATTGTTGATTGAACAACGGAGTTTTCCTAATGCCACGTCGTCGTATTATTGGTCAACGTAAAATTTTACCTGATCCTAAATTTGGATCAGAATTATTGGCTAAATTTATAAATATATTAATGGTTGATGGCAAGAAATCTATTTCTGAATCAATAGTTTATAATGCTCTTGAGATTTTAGCTCAACGTTCTAATAAAAAAGAATTAGAAGCTTTTGAAATTTCTCTAGAGAATGTACGCCCTACTGTTGAAGTTAAATCACGTCGCGTTGGTGGTTCTACTTATCAGGTTCCAGTTGAGGTTCGTCCAGTGCGTCGTAATGCATTAGCAATGCGTTGGATAGTAGAATCAGCACGTAAACGTACTGATAAATCTATGTTTTTACGTTTAGCAAATGAGTTAATTGAAGCCTCAGAAAACAAAGGTTCTGCAGTTAAAAAACGTGAAGAAGTTCATCGTATGGCAGAAGCTAATAAAGCATTTGCACATTATCGCTGGTAACAGCTATTAGCGATAAATTTTCATAAACATTAATAATTATCTCTGCCCAGCAGATGGCATCGTTCGAAAACTGAGGAATTAAATGGCTCGTATAACACCTATTGCGCGCTATCGTAATATTGGTATCAGCGCGCACATTGACGCTGGTAAAACAACTACCACAGAACGTATTTTATTCTACACAGGTATTAACCATAAAATTGGTGAAGTACATGATGGTGCTGCCACCATGGATTGGATGGCACAAGAGCAAGAACGTGGAATAACTATTACATCAGCAGCGACTACTGCATTTTGGTCAGGTATGGCTAAACAATTTGAACCTCATCGTATAAATATCATAGATACTCCAGGACATGTTGATTTTACTATCGAGGTAGAACGTTCTATGCGCGTACTTGATGGAGCAGTTATGATTTATTGTGCTGTAGGTGGAGTGCAACCACAGTCTGAAACAGTATGGCGTCAAGCAAATAAATATAAAGTACCAAGTATTGCATTTGTTAATAAAATGGATCGGATAGGTGCAAACTTTTTAAAAGTAGTAAAACAAATTAAAGAACGTTTAGGAAGAAATCCAGTTCCATTACAATTAGCAATTGGTTCTGAAGAAAACTTTACTGGTGTCGTCGATCTTATTAAGATGAAGGCCATTAAATGGAATGATCAAGATTCAGGAGTGACTTTCTTTTATGAAAAAATTCCTGTTCATATGCAAGGTTTAGTAGAAGAATGGCGTCAGTATTTAATTGAATCTGCAGTCGAAACATCTGAACATTTAATGGATAAATATCTAAATGGAGAAGAATTGAGCGAAAGTGAGCTTAAAAGCGCATTACGTCAGCGTGTATTGAATAATGAAATTATTTTAGTAACTTGTGGTTCAGCATTTAAAAATAAAGGTGTACAAGCAATGCTTGATGCAGTTATTGAATATTTACCAGCTCCGATTGATATTCCTGCAATCAATGGTGTTTTAGTTGATGGAATCGATACTTCAGCTGAGAGAAAGGCAGCTGATGAAGAACCTTTTTCTGCTTTAGCTTTCAAAATTGCTAATGATCCATTTGTAGGTAATCTAACATTCTTTCGCGTATATTCTGGTGTAGTTAATTCAGGTGATACAGTTTTAAATTCTGTAAAATCTATACGTGAGCGCTTTGGACGCATTGTTCAAATGCATGCTAATAAACGTGAAGAAATAAATGAAGTTAGAGCTGGAGATATTGCAGCAGCAATTGGATTAAAAGATGTAATTACAGGTGATACTCTATGTGATCCTAATAATCCAATTATATTGGAGCGCATGGAGTTTCCTGAGCCGGTTATATCTATTGCCGTTGAACCAAAAACTAAAGCTGATCAGGAGAAAATGGGATTAGCTTTAAATCGTTTAGCTAAAGAAGATCCATCATTTCGTGTATGGATTGACGAAGAATCTAATCAAACTATTATTGCTGGTATGGGAGAATTACATCTTGATATTATTGTTGATCGCATGAAACGTGAGTTTCACGTTGAAGCAAACATAGGTAAACCACAAGTAGCTTATCGTGAAGCAATCAGTTTTAAAGTAACTAATATTGAAGGAAAACATGCTAAGCAATCTGGAGGTCGCGGACAATATGGTCATGTTGTTATTGATATGTATCCTTTAGAACCAGGTTTAAATTCAAAAGGATATGAATTTATTAATGATATTAAAGGAGGTTCAATTCCTAACGAATTTATACCTGCCGTTGATAAGGGTATACAAGAACAATTAAAATCAGGACCATTGGCAGGATATCCAGTAGTTAATTTAGGCGTTCGTCTACATTTTGGTTCTTATCATGATGTTGATTCTTCCGAATTAGCTTTTAAAATAGCTGCTTCTATAGCTTTTAAGAATGCTTTTAATAAAGCTGATCCTGTTTTACTTGAACCAATTATGAAGGTTGAAGTAGAAACGCCAGAAGAAAATACAGGGGACGTTATCGGTGATCTTAGTCGTCGTCGAGGTATGCTTAAAGGGCAAGAATCTAACTCTAGTGGAGTTCAAATTCATGCCGAAGTTCCTTTATCTGAAATGTTTGGATATGCAACTCAATTAAGATCTTTAACCAGAGGTCGTGCTTCTTATTCTATGGAATTTTTGAGGTACGATGATGCACCAAATAACGTTGCTCAAGCCGTTATTGAAGCTCGTAGTAAATAAGACAACAATTTTAAATTGTTCACTAATGTTTTTCATCTCATCATTCTTGATGAAGGTATATAATGTAAGGATTATTGTGATGGCGAAAGAGCAATTTCAACGTAATAAACTACACATAAATGTAGGTACCATTGGTCATGTGGACCATGGTAAGACCACTTTAACTGCAGCGATTACTACTGTACTTGCTAAAAAATATGGTGGTCAAGCTCGTGCGTTTGATCAAATAGACAATGCTCCAGAAGAAAAAGCGCGTGGAATTACCATTAACACTTCTCATGTTGAATACGAAACCTTAAACCGTCACTATGCACATGTTGATTGTCCTGGTCATGCTGATTACGTGAAAAATATGATTACAGGTGCTGCACAGATGGATGGTGCGATTTTGGTTGTTGCTGCAACTGATGGACCAATGCCACAGACTCGTGAGCATATTTTGTTAGCGCGTCAAGTTGGTGTTCCATACATGATTGTATTTTTAAATAAATGTGATATGGTCGATGACGAAGAATTAATGGAATTAGTTGAGATGGAAGTTCGTGATTTGCTATCACAATACGATTTTCCAGGTGATGATACACCAATTATTCGTGGTTCTGCCTTGAAAGCATTAGAAGGTGATACTAAATGGGAATCTAAAATTATTGAGTTAGCTGGTCATTTGGATAGACATATCCCGGATCCAGTTCGAGCTATTGATAAACCATTTTTATTACCGATCGAAGATGTTTTTTCAATTTCTGGCCGTGGTACAGTTGTTACGGGTCGTGTTGAAAGTGGTATAATTAAGGTAGGTGATGAAGTTGAGATTGTAGGCATTAAAAATACTACAAAATCTATTTGTACTGGTGTAGAAATGTTTAGAAAATTATTAGATCAAGGTCAAGCTGGTGAAAATTGTGGTATTCTTCTACGTAGTATTAAACGAGAAGATATTCAACGTGGTCAGGTATTAGCTAAACCAGGTGTCATTAAACCACATATTAAATTTATATCAGAAGTATATGTATTATCTAAGGATGAAGGAGGTAGACATACTCCCTTTTTTAAAGGATACCGTCCGCAATTTTATTTTCGCACAACTGATGTAACTGGTAATATTGAATTACCAGACGGTGTTGAAATGGTGATGCCCGGAGATAACATTAAAATAACTGTTGCTTTAATTCATCCTATCGCGATGGATGTAGGTTTGCGTTTTGCAATTCGAGAAGGTGGTCGTACTGTTGGTGCGGGTGTTGTTATTGAGTTGATTTCTTAATAATTTTATATGTTTCTAAAAAAGAGCACCAAAGTGCTCTTTTTTATATTAGATTTTACTATTCTTTTTGTAGAAAAATATTTATTATATAAATATTTTATAAGCATTGCTTAATTAAATTAATTTAACTATACTACATAGTTTATTTGTGTTAGCATTGCTCAATTTAATTATAAAGATAAAATAAATTTTTACTCACTAATACTCTTAATCATAGAGTTATATATTGAAAAGTTACGTTCGTCATTATATTATAATAGATGTAAGTGGTATTTCATAAAATATTTGGAGCTATGGTCTTATGCAAAATCAAAGGATCCGTATCCGTCTTAAAGCATTTGATCATCGCTTGATCGATCAATCAACTGCAGAAATTGTTGAAACTGCTAAGCGCACTGGTGCTCAAGTTCGTGGACCAATTCCGCTTCCGACTCATAAAGAACGTTTTACTATTCTCATTTCTCCTCACGTTAATAAAGATGCACGTGATCAATACGAAATAAGAACTCATAAACGTTTAGTGGATATTGTTGAACCAACCGAAAAGACTGTTGATGCTTTGATGCGTCTAGATTTAGCTGCTGGTGTAGACGTGCAGATTAGTTTGGGTTAATCAATTAAATAATCAATGAGGTTTTAAAATGGTTGGTTTAGTCGGTAAAAAAATAGGTATGACTCGTATCTTCACTGAAGATGGAGTTGCTATCCCAGTTACTGTCATCAAAATTGAATCCAATCGAGTTTCTCAAATCAAAAGTTTTGAGAATGATGGTTATAAAGCAATTCAAGTTACTACTGGTTTTAAAAAATCTAACCGTATTAATAAACCGGAAGCAGGTCATTTTATAAAAGCTGGTATTGAAGCTGGACGTGGTTTATGGGAATTTCGTACTAAAGATGAAGAATTCATAGTTGGCCAATCTATTAGTGTAGAAATTTTTGCTAATATAAAAAAAGTAGATATCACGGGTGTTTCTAAAGGCAAAGGTTTCGCAGGTACTGTGAAACGTTGGAATTTTAATACTCAAGATACTACTCATGGTAATTCTTTATCCCATCGTGTTCCTGGTTCTATTGGTCAAAATCAGACGCCAGGAAAAGTATTTAAAGGAAAAAAAATGGCTGGACAGTTGGGTAATGAATCTGTAACAATTCAAAGTTTACAAATTATAAATATTGATCTTGAAAGAAATTTATTGATAGTAAAAGGGGCTGTTCCAGGTGCAACCGGTAGTAATGTGATCATTAAACCAGCTGTTCGGAGTTAACAAAGAGGATAGCAATGGAACTAGTACTTAAAGATGATGAGCACAATAATACATTGATTGTTTCTGAAACTACCTTTGGTCGTGATTTTAATGAAGCACTGGTGCATCAAGTTGTCACTGCTTATATGGCAGGTTCTCGACAGGGTACTCGTGCACAAAAGAATCGAGCTAAAGTTATAGGTTCTGGTAAAAAACCATGGCGTCAGAAAGGTACTGGTCGTGCACGTGCTGGCTCTGTTAAGAGCCCTCTTTGGCGTTCAGGTGGTGTAACTTTTGCTGCATGTCCAAAAGATTATACTCAAAAAGTTAATAAAAAGATGTACCGTAGTGCTTTAAAAAGTATTCTTTCTGAGCTAGTACGACAGGATCGGCTTATAGTTGTAGAATCATTTTCTTTAGAAAAACCAAAAACTAAATTATTAGTACAACAACTAAAAAATATGGCATTAAAAAATGTATTAATTGTTACTGATACTATGGAAAATAATCTATTTTTAGCATCACGTAACTTATATAAAGTTGATGTATGTAATACATCAGGTATAAATCCAGTTAACTTAATTAGTTTTGAAAAAATTGTTATGACTAGCAATGTAGTTAAACAAGTTGAGGAGATGTTAAGATGAAACGTGCAGAACGTTTAATGAAGATACTATACTCAGCACACTCATCTGAAAAAGCTTCAATATTATTAGAAAAAAGCAATACTGTTATTTTTAAAGTATTAAAAAATTCAACAAAACTAGAGATTTTATCTGCTGTAGAAAAATTGTTTGAAGTAGAAGTAAAACATGTTAATACCTTAATGATTAAGGGTAAAATTAAACGCCATGAAAAACGTATTGGTCGTCGTCGAGATTGGAAAAAAGCCTATGTTACTTTAAAAGAAGGTCAAAATTTAGATCTTGTTAGTGGCACTGAGTGAGTCTGAGGGAAATATAGTGGTAGTTATTAAATGTAAGCCGACATCTCCTGGTCGACGTCATGTAGTAAAGATAGTTAACCCTAATCTATATAAACATAAGCCTTTTACTCCGTTATTGGAAAAACAGATTAAATCCGGTGGTCGGAATAATAATGGTCGTATTACTACCCGTCATATTGGTGGTGGCCATAAACAATCTTATCGCATTATTGATTTTAAACGTAATAAAGATAATATTCCCGCGGTTGTTGAACGTATCGAATATGATCCTAATCGTTCAGCTAATATTGCATTAGTTTTGTATAAAGATGGAGAACGTCGTTATATATTAGCACCTAAACAGTTACAAACTGGAGACCAAATTCAATCTGGCATTAATGCAACAATAAAATTAGGTAATAGTTTACCAATGAATAATATTCCTGTTGGTTCTATTGTGCATAATATAGAGATGAAGCCAGGTAAGGGTGGTCAAATTGCTCGTTCTGCTGGTGCTTATGTACAGATCATTGCACGTGAGGGTCTCTATGTTACTGTACGTTTACGTTCAGGAGAAATGCGTAAGATTGAAGCTAATTGTCGGGCAACATTAGGTGAAGTAGGTAATTCTGAACATATGTTGCGTGTTTTTGGTAAAGCTGGAGCAACTCGTTGGAGAGGTATTAGACCCACTGTACGTGGAACTGCTATGAATCCAGTGGATCATCCTCATGGAGGTGGAGAAGGTCGTAATTTTGGTAAACATCCAGTAACGCCTTGGGGTTTACAAACTAAGGGTAAAAAAACTCGTAATAACAAACGTACTGATAAATTTATTATACGTCATCGTGGTAAATAATAGAGGATAAACCATGCCGCGTTCTCTTAAAAAAGGACCTTTTATTGATTTGCATTTGCTGAAAAAAGTAGAAAAAGCAGTAGAAAGTAAAGATAAAAAACCTTTGCGAACTTGGTCTCGTCGTTCAATAATTTTTCCTAACATGATAGGACTTACTATTGCTGTTTATAATGGACGGCACCATATTCCTATTTTTATTTCTGATGAGATGGTTGGTCATAAGTTAGGAGAATTTGCACCTACGCGAACATATCGAGGACATACTGCTGATAAAAAAATTAAAAAGAAATAATACGAGAGAACGAGATATGGAAACTATTGCGCAACATCGCCATGCTCATTCTTCTGCTCAGAAGGTTCGCCTCGTTGCTAACCTAATTCGCGGCAAGAAAGTTTCGCAGGCACTAAACATTCTAACTTATATTAATAAAAAAGCAGCCATATTAGTTAAAAAGGTTTTAGAATCTGCTATCGCTAATGCTGAACATAATGATGGTGCTGATATAGATAATCTGAAAATTACTAAAATTTTTGTTGATGAAGGTTCATCTATGAAACGTATTATGCCACGCGCTAAAGGTCGTTCAGACCGTATTTTAAAACGTACTAGCCATATTACTGTAATTGTATCTGATCGATAAAAATTTGGAGAATATTAATGGGTCAGAAAGTACATCCAAATGGAATTCGCTTAGGTATTGTTAAATCTTGGAATTCTACATGGTTCGCAAATACAAAAGAATTTGCTGATAATTTAGACAGCGATTTTAAAGTACGGCAATTCCTAACTAAAGAACTTGCTAAGGCATCTATTTCTCGTATTGTTATAGAAAGGCCAGCTAAAAGTATTCGTATTACTATTCATACTGCTAGACCAGGTATTATCATTGGTAAGAAGGGTGAAGATGTTGAACATTTGCGCGCAATTATTGCAAATATTGCAGGTGTACCGGCACAAATTAATATCTCAGAAGTTCGTAAACCAGAATTAGATGCTAAATTAGTGGCTGATGGTATCAGTGCACAACTAGAACGTCGTGTAATATTTCGTCGTGCTATGAAACGTGCAGTACAAAATGCAATGCGTCTAGGAGCTAAAGGTATTAAAGTGGAAGTGAGCGGTCGTTTAGGAGGAGCTGAAATCGCACGTACTGAATGGTATCGTGAAGGAAGGGTACCATTACATACATTGCGTGCTAATATTGATTATAATATTGCTGAAGCACGTACTACGTACGGTGTAATTGGTGTCAAGGTTTGGATTTTTAAAGGAGAGATTTTAGGTGGTATGATTGCTGCTACTGAACCACCTGGATCTACAGTGCAAGCTAAAAAACATCAACGTAAAAGTCGTAAGTAAGGAGAGTCACGGATGTTACAGCCAAAACGTACTAAATTTCGAAAGGTACATAAAGGTAGAAACCGTGGTTTTGCACAAGGTACAAATATTGATTTTGGTACTTTTGGTTTAAAAGCTATTGATCGAGGTCGTTTAACAGCTCGTCAGATAGAAGCTGCTCGTCGTGCTATGAGTCGTTCAGTTAAACGTCAAGGAAAAATATGGATTCGTATATTTCCAGATAAACCAATTACAGAAAAACCAATGGAAGTACGAATGGGTAAAGGTAAAGGTAACGTTGAGTATTGGGTAGCCCTTATTCAACCTGGTAAAATATTGTATGAAATGGATGGAGTGCCGGAAGAGCAAGCTCGTGAAGCATTCAGGTTAGCCTCTGCTAAATTACCTATTAAGACTACTTTTGTAAATAAAATGGTATCGTCATGAAAATAAGTGAAATGCGTAAAAAAAATTTTACAGAGCTAACTACTGAATTATCTAATTCTTTACGAGAGCAGTTTAACTTACGTATACAAGCATCATCTGGTCAGATGAAACAAACTCATTTACTTAAACAAGTTCGTCGTAACATTGCACGTATTAAGACTTTACTAAATGAAAAGAGGATATGATGACTGGGAAAATGCGCACTTTGCAGGGTCGTATAGTGAGTAATAAAATGGAAAAATCTGCAGTTATTGTTATTGAACGTTTTGTAAAACATCCCATTTATGGTAAATTCATCAAGCGAAGAACTAAGTTACATGTGCATGATGAAAATAATCAATGTTGTATAGGAGATATTGTTGAAATTTATGAAACTCGACCTCGATCTAAAACTAAGTCTTGGAATGTACTTTCTATTATAGAGAAAGCAGTATTGTAATGCAATTTGATAATGAATCAAAATATTTAAATTTAATTCATTTTTACTATTGTCCATTTATTGATAATACTAGATGTTATTAATATGATTATAATGATATTTCTACATTTTAATTATTTTAAAGTAACTTTCTAATATTATAACTAAATTTAAGTAGTAGTTTTGAAGGAGTATTCAGATGATCCAGGAAAGAACTGTGCTAAATATTGCTGATAATTCTGGTGCACGTAGCGCAATGTGCATTAAAGTTCTTGGGGGTTCACATCGTCGTTATGCTGGTATAGGTGATATAATTAAAGTAACTATTAAAGAAGCAATACCTCGTGGAAAGGTTAAAAAAGGTGATGTCTTAAAAGCAGTAGTAGTTAGAACTAAAAAAGGTATTCGTCGATTGGATGGTTCTGTTATTCGCTTCGATAATAATTCATGTGTTATTTTAAATAATAACAATGCTCAACCTATTGGAACACGCATTTTTGGACCAGTAACTCGTGAGTTGAGAACTGAAAAGTTTATGAAAATTATTTCTCTTGCACCAGAAGTACTTTAAGGAATGAATAATGGCAGCAAAAATTCGTTGTAATGATGAAGTCATTATACTAACAGGAAAAGATAAAGGTAAACGCGGTAAAGTAAAAAGATTTTTATCTCCTAGTAAAGTAATTATTGAAGGAATTAATATTGTTAAAAAGCATCAAAAACCAGTTCCTAATCTGAATCAATCAGGAGGTATTATAGAAAAAGAATGTCCCATCCAAGTTTCTAATGTTGCAATTCTTAATTTAAAAACTGGGAAAGCCGATCGTATTGGGTTTAGATATGAATGTGGTAAGAAGGTTCGTTTCTTTAAATCGAACAAAGAAATTATCAAGTAATTTGAGGTCATATTATGGCGAAACTGCATGATTTTTATAAAAAAGAAGTAATCCATAAGCTCATGATCCATTTTGGATATAGTTCTATCATGCAAGTTCCTTGGATTAATAAGATCACTTTGAACATGGGTATTGGTGAAGCAACGTCTGATAAAAAATTACTAGAAAATGCAGTAGCTAATTTAACTGCAATTTCTGGTCAAAAACCGTTAATTACTAAAGCTCGTAAATCTGTTGCAGGATTTAAAATTCGTCAAGGTTATCCAATTGGTTGTAAAGTAACTTTACGTGGAGAACGTATGTGGGAATTTTTTGAGCGTTTAATTATTATTGCTATTCCGCGTATTCGTGATTTTCGAGGTCTTTCTAAACAATCTTTTGATGGTGCAGGTAACTACAGTATGGGTATTCGTGAGCAGATTATCTTTCCAGAAATTGATTATGATAAAATCGATCGTATTCGTGGCTTAGATGTTACTATTACTACTACTGCAAAATCTGATGAGGAAGGTCGTGTTCTCCTGGCTGCCTTTAACTTCCCGTTTCGTAACTAAGGTTAAGTAGAACATTTAATGACTAAAAAATCTATAAAAGTTCGTGAAATTAAACGAATGAAATTATCAGTTAAATTTTTTGAAAAACGCGTTGAATTAAAATCTATAATTGCTGATGTAAATACATCGGATAAAGATCGTTGGAATGCAATTCTTAAGTTGCAGCTTCTACCACGTGATTCTAGTCCTTCACGACAACGTAATAGATGTCGTCAGACAGGTAGACCACATGGATTTTTAAGAAAGTTTGGATTAAGTCGAATTAAAGTTCGTGAAGCGGCCATGCGTGGAGAAATTCCAGGTTTAAGAAAAGCTAGTTGGTAGATAATTTTCGTAATTTAAATTAATGGAGTATTACAGATGAGTATGCAAGATCCGATTGCAGATATGTTGACTAATATCCGTAATGGTCAAATTGCGAATAAAATTAGCGTGTCTATGCCTTCTTCTAAATTAAAAGTTGCCATTGCTAATTTATTAAAAGAAGAAGGTTATATTCAAGATTTTATGATTAAAGATAAAATTAAACCAAAACTAGAGTTAACTCTCAAATACTTTCAAGGTAAAGCTGTTATAGAAACTATTAAACGTGTCAGTAAGCCTGGTTTGCGTATTTATAAAAAGAAACATGAATTACCAGAAATTATGGCAGGTTTAGGTATTGCAGTAATTTCTACTTCTAAGGGGATTATGACTGATCGTGCTGCACGTTTAGTGGGGCTAGGTGGCGAAGTTATATGCTACATAGCATAATCGGAGAATTATAAAATGTCTCGTCTTGCAAAAATTCCTGTTATTGTGCCTGTCGATGTAGAAGTTAAAATTAATGGTCAGGAAATTTTAATACAAGGAAAGAATGGAATTTTAAAAAAAATTATTAACAGCGCTATAGAAATTAAATATACAGATAATTATTTAGTTTTTTTATCTCGTGAAGGTTATATAGATGCTAAAGCACAAGCAGGTACTGCTCGTTCTTTAGTTTATGGTATGATTATTGGAGTAACTGAGGGTTTTGTTAAAAAACTTCAACTTATTGGTGTAGGTTATCGTGCTTTTATTAAGGATGATAACTCTGTAAATTTGTTACTTGGATTCTCTCATCCTATTAATTATAAATTACCTGCCAATATTATTGCGGAGTGTCCAACTCAAACTGAAATCATATTAAGAGGAGCTGACAAGCAGTTAGTTGGCCAAGTTGCAGCTGATTTGCGTGCTTATAGGCCTCCTGAGCCTTATAAAGGCAAAGGTATTCGTTATCTTGATGAAATTATACGTACTAAAGAAACTAAAAAGAAGTGAAAAAATAAGATAACTATGGAAAAAAAATCTGCTCGTATACGTCGTGCAACTCGTGCACGAATCAAAATTAAAACTCTTGGCGCTATTCGTCTATTAGTACATCGTACTTCGCGTCATATTTATGCACAGGTAATTTCACCAAAATCTTCAGAAGTGATTGTTGCAGCTTCTACTGTAGAAAAATTGATATCTCAACAGCTAGCATATACGGGTAATAAAGAAGCTGCATCACTTGTAGGTAAAGTTATAGCTGAACGTGCTATTGAACAAGGTATTAAAGATGTTGCTTTTGACCGTTCTGGATTTCAGTATCATGGTCGTGTTAAGGAACTAGCAAATGCAGCTCGTAAAGCCGGTCTTCATTTTTAGAGCAAAGAGGTAGGTATACGATGATACAACATATAGAAAAACAAGCTGGCGATTTGCAAGAAAAATTAATTGCTGTAAACCGTGTTTCCAAAACTGTAAAAGGTGGACGTGTTTTTTCTTTTACTGCATTGACTGTAGTGGGGGACGGTAATGGTCGCGTTGGTTTTGGTTACGGAAAAGCACGTGAAGTTCCATCTGCAATTCAAAAAGCAATGGAAAAAGCTCGTCGTAATATGATTACTGTGGTTTTAAGAAATAGTACTTTACAGCATCCAGTGAAAGGAGTTCGTACTGGTTCCCGTATATTTATGAAGCCTGCTTCAGAAGGTACTGGTATTATTGCTGGAGGCGCAATGCGTGCTGTACTTGAAGTAACAGGTGTTCATAATGTTCTAGCAAAGACTTATGGTTCCACCAATCCTATCAACGTAGTTCGTGCTACCATGGATGGTTTACAACGAATGAAATCTCCAGAAATGGTTGCCGCTAAACGTGGTAAGTCAGTTGAACAAATTTTAGGAAAGTCATTATGACTATGCTAAAAAAAATTAAAATTACTCAGATTCGTAGCTCAATAGGTTGTTTGCCTAAACATAAAGCTACTTTAATCGGTTTAGGTCTTCGTGGTATTGGGCATACTATTGAACGTTACGACACACCTACAATACGTGGAATGATAAATAAAATTTCTTATATATTGAAAGTAGTAGAGGAATAAAAGATGCTTTTACGTTTAAATGCTCTACTGCCAGCTAAAAAATCTAAGTATTCTGCTAAGCGATTAGGACGTGGTATTAGTTCTGGATTAGGAAAAACAGGTGGTCGAGGTCATAAGGGACAAAAATCTCGTTCTGGTGGTAGTATACGCCGTGGATTTGAAGGTGGTCAAATGCCTTTATATAGGCGTTTACCTAAATTTGGTTTTACTTCTCGTAAGTCATTTGTAACACAAGAAGTTTATTTAAAAGATTTAAACAAAGTTAAATCTTCAATAATTAATCTTAAAACATTAAAAATGGCTAATATTGTTAGTATTAGAACTAAATATGTAAAAATAATTCTATCTGGTAACATTTCTTCGGCAGTTACAGTATTTGGTGTTCGTGCTAGTAAAGGAGCTCGTATTGCGATCGAAACTGCTGGTGGTAAAATTGAGGAATAGTAGATGGGAAAAATTTTATCAGGATCAGATTTTAAAAATGCTAAAAATGGAATTAATGAATTACAACGTAGATTATTATTTGTAATTGGTGCATTAATTGTTTTTCGTATTGGTTCTTTTATTCCAATTCCAGGTATCGATGCTACTATACTATCTAAATTATTAGAGCAACAACATGGCACTATCATTGAAATGTTCAACATGTTTTCTGGTGGTGCTCTTAGTCGTGCTTCTATTTTTGCACTGGGTATTATGCCGTATATTTCTGCTTCTATTATTGTTCAGTTATTGACAGTTATTCAACCAACATTATCAGAAATTAGGAAAGATGGTGAAATTGGTCGTCATAAAATTAATCAATACACTCGTTATGGAGCATTAATTTTAGCTATACTTCAATCCATAGGGATTGCTATAGGTTTACCCAATATGTCAGGAATGCACGATTTAGTTATTAAACCCGATTTTACCTTTTATTTTACTGCTGTCATAAGCTTAGTAACAGGAACAATGTTTCTAATTTGGTTGGGTGAGCAAATTAGTGAACGAGGTATTGGTAATGGTATTTCAATTATTATTTTTACTGGTATTGTTGCTGGATTACCAGCAGCCGTTGCTCATACTATAGAGCAAGCTCGGTTAGGAGATTTACATTTTTTCTTATTATTACTAGTTATATGTTTAGTATTTATAGTTACATTTTTTGTAATATTTATTGAGCGTGGTCAACGTCGTATTGTAGTTAATTATGCTAAGCATCCACAAGGACGTCGTATATATTCTGCACACAGTACACATTTACCATTGAAAGTCAATATGGCTGGAGTAATTCCAGCGATTTTTGCTTCTAGTATCATTATGTTTCCTGTCACCATAGCTTCTTGGTTCGGAGGTGGCACTGGTTGGAATTGGTTGATAACTATTACATTATATTTGCAACCAGGTCAACCCCTTTATGTATTACTTTATGCTACTGCAATTATATTTTTTTGTTTTTTTTACACAGCATTAGTGTTTAATCCTCGTGAAACAGCAGATAATTTAAAAAAATCAGGTGCATTTGTATCTGGTATTCGTCCTGGAGAACAAACAGCAAAATATATTAATAAAATTATGACAAGATTAACTTTAATTGGTGCATTGTATATTACTTTTATTTGTTTAATACCGGAATTTATGCGAAGTGCTATGAAAGTACCTTTTTATTTTGGTGGTACTTCCTTATTAATTGTAGTGGTCGTTATTATGGATTTAATGACTCAAGTACAAACCTTGATGATGTCTAGTAAATACGAATCAGTATTGAAAAAAGCTAATCTTAAGGGTTATGTTCGTTGATTTGATCAAAGTAACTTAAAATTTCGGAGGAAAAATGAAGGTACGTACTTCTGTAAAAAAATTATGTCGTAATTGTAAAATTATTCGCCGAGATGGTATTGTACGGGTGATTTGTAATGCTGATTCTAAGCATAAACAACGTCAAGGTTGATTTGTTATATATTTTCCTTGCAAAGTATTCTTGTTCAAGCTAAATTAACCGGCCGGTATTCTATTTATTAATGTGTTTTTATATGATTATCTTAAAACGGGCTTTTGGTATAATAATGTATATTTATTTTTTATATGATAGGAGTGTATAGTGGCCCGTATAGCAGGCATTAATATTCCAGATCAAAAACATACTGTTATTGCATTAACTTCAATTTTTGGTATTGGCAAAACTAGTTCTAAAAATATCTGTACTGATATAGGTATTCCTGAAGACCTTAAGATAAGGGACCTATCTGAAGTTCAAATTGAGCATTTACGCATAGCGGTTAGCAAATTTATTATTGAAGGTGATTTACGCCGAAAAATAACTTTAAGCATTAAACGCTTAACAGATTTAGGCTGTTATCGTGGTTTACGACATCGGCGTGGTTTACCGGTACGTGGTCAACGTACAAAAACTAATGCACGTACCCGAAAGGGTCCACGTAAACCGATAAAAAAATAATCGGGAGGATGAGAAATAATAATGACAAAAACGCTAATTCGTGCACGTAAACGTGCGAAAAAACAAATTATAGATGCTGTAGCCCATATTCATGCTTCGTTTAATAACACTATTGTTACTATTACTGATCGTCAAGGTAATACATTAGGTTGGGCAACTGCTGGTGGTTCGGGTTTTCGTGGCTCACGAAAGGCTACACCATTTGCAGCCCAGGTTGCTGCGGAGCGTTGTACAGAAGCTGTAAAAGATTATGGAATTAAAAATCTAGAAGTTATGGTTAAAGGTCCTGGTCCTGGTCGTGAATCTACTATTCGTGCTTTAAATGCTGCTGGTTTTCGAATTACTAATATTACAGACGTGACTCCGATCCCTCATAATGGTTGTCGTCCACCTAAAAAGCGTCGTGTATAACATCAGTTTTCTACGAATAGTTGGAGAAAAAAAATGGCAAGATATTTGGGCCCTAAGCTTAAGCTTAGTCGCCGTGAAGGCACTGATTTATTTCTTAAATCTGGTGTACGTACGATAGACTCTAAGTGTAAAATTGAACAAGCGCCTGGTCAGCATGGTGCTCGTAAACCTCGGTTGTCCGATTATGGCGGACAATTACGTGAAAAACAAAAAGTACGACGTATGTATGGTATACTGGAACGTCAATTTCGAAACTATTATAAAAAAGCAGCACGTTTAAAAGGTAATACAGGTGAAAATTTATTATCATTACTAGAAAGTAGATTAGATAATGTTGTTTATCGCATGGGGTTCAGCACTACTCGAGCAGAAGCGCGCCAATTAGTGAGTCATAAGGCCATATTAGTAAATGATCGGATAGTTAATATTGCTTCTTATCAAGTAGTTCCTAACGATATTATAAGTATTCATATAAAAGCTAAAAACCAATCTCGTATTAAAGCAGCATTGGAAATAGCTGAACAACGTGAGAAACCAATTTGGTTAGAGGTTGATGAAATCAAGATGAGAGGTATGTTCAAGTATACTCCTGAACGCATTTCTTTATCTTCCGATATTAATGAGCACTTGATAGTAGAACTTTATTCTAAATAAAGTTTATTCTCCAAGAGAGGACATGAAGACACAATGCAGAGTTCTGTAACAGATTTTCTGAAACCACGTTTGGTAGATATTGAGCAAATAAGTCCAACACATGCCAAAGTCACCCTTGAACCATTAGAGCGTGGGTTTGGTCATACTCTGGGTAACGCACTACGTCGTATTTTATTATCTTCCATGCCTGGTTATGCAGTGACTGAAGTTGAAATTGACGGTGTACTGCATGAGTATGCTACTAAAGAAGGTGTACAAGAAGATATTCTTGAAATTTTACTCAATTTAAAAGGGTTAGCAATAAAAGTACAAAGCAAAAATGAAGTTATACTGATTTTAAGTAAATTTGGAATTGGTCCTGTAATTGCAGCAGATATTATGCATAATAGTGATGTTGAGATTGTTAAGCCTGAACATATTATTTGCCATCTTACAGATAAAAATGCATCTATTAACATGCGTATTAAAGTTCAACGAGGTCGTGGTTATGTTCCAGCTTCTACTCGTATTCGTTCAATCGAAGATCAACGTCCAATTGGTTGTCTTTTAGTTGATGCTTGTTATAGTCCTGTAGATCGTATTGCTTATAATGTTGAAGCAGCACGTGTAGAACAGAGCACTGATTTAGATAAACTAATTATTGAAATGGAAACTAATGGAACTATTGAACCAGAAGAAGCTATTCGGCGTGCTGCGACTATATTAGTGGAACAACTAGAAGCTTTTGTTGATTTGCGTGATGTACGTCAGCCAGAAATAAAAGAAGAGAAGCCTGGTTTCGATCCTATATTACTACGTCCTGTTGATGATTTAGAATTAACTGTTCGATCTGCTAATTGTCTTAAAGCAGAAGCTATACATTACATTGGTGATTTAGTGCAACGTACAGAAGTTGAATTACTGAAAACTCCTAATTTAGGTAAAAAATCTCTTACTGAAATTAAAGATGTACTTGCATCACGTGGTCTATCTTTGGGTATGCGTTTAGAAAATTGGCCACCCATAAGTATTTCTGAGGAATGAGGACAATGTGGATTAAAAGCTAAGTAAAAAGGATAAGTTTATGCGGCATCGTAAGAAAGGTCGTCAATTAAATCGTAATAGTAAGCATCGTCAATTTATGTTCCGTAACATGG
Organism: Pantoea sp. Mhis; assembly: GCF_009830015.1. Lineage (NCBI taxonomy): Bacteria > Pseudomonadati > Pseudomonadota > Gammaproteobacteria > Enterobacterales > Erwiniaceae > Pantoea > Pantoea sp. Mhis. The sequence goes on from NZ_SZZX01000005.1 coordinate 71,026, forward strand.
TTAATTCTATCGTTCAACATGAAATTATTAAAACAACGATACCAAAAGCTAAAGAGTTACGTCGTATAATTGAGCCATTAATTACTATCGCTAAAAATAACAATGTATCTAATCAGCGTATAGTATTTTCACGTATTCGTGATAATAAAGTAGTATCAAAATTATTTAATGAATTAGGTCCACGTTTTTTAAAACGTACAGGAGGTTATACTCGTATTATAAAATGTGGTTTTCGTTCTGGTGATAATGCTCCCATGGCATATATTGAATTAGTTGATCGTTTGAATGAAAACAAAAATTAATTATAAAGCAGCTTAAATAATTAAGTTAGTACAGTACCTATCGTTAACCAATCACAACGAGAATTTAACAATTCTTCTGCTGACATTATTTTTTTATTTGGAGGTTGTAATGTTATTAAATTAAGTATATCCATGTTAGTACCAACTTTAATACCATTCTTATCAGCATCAAGAATTATGCCTGGTTGTATTTTGTTTTGAAGTTTAGAATAAGGTACTACAGTTGCTTTCCAGACCTTCAATAATTGATTATTTATCATAAAGTAACTACCTGGCCATGGATTAAAAGCTCGTATGCAACGTTCTAGTTCTACAGCTGAACATGACCAGTTAAGACGAGCTTCTGTTTTGGTTATTTTGCTAGCATATGTTGCAGATAATTCATTTTGAACTTTTAATTGAACTGTTTTATTATTGAGTAAATTATCTAGCGTGGATAACATACATTCTATGCCAAGTAGGGATAATTTATTATACATTGAAGCTGTAGTATCGTTTATAGTAATTGGACAAATTTTTTGGTATAATATATTGCCAGCATCTAGATTTGAATCCATTTGAATAACGGTTATACCGGTTTCAGTATCACCTGCACATATTGCACGTTGAATTGGTGCTGCTCCTCGCCATCTGGGTAATAACGATCCATGTATGTTAATACAACCTAATTTTGGTATACATAATACTTCTTTAGGTAAAATTATTCCATATGCGACCACAACCATTATATCTATTTGTAAAGATGCTAAAATTTTATGAATACGCACTTCTTTTAATGAAGTGGGTTGGAAAATTGGAATATTATACTTTTGTGCTGTAATTTTTACAGGATTTAATTTAATTTTATGACCTCGTCCTGCAGGACGATCTGGCTGAGTTATCACGCCTACAACTTGATACTTAGAATTAAGTAATAGAGCTTCTAAATGATTAGCTGCAAATATTGGAGTTCCGGCAAATATAATTCTTAATGATACAGACACGGTTATTAACTTTTTTTTAGTTTAATAATATTAAAATGATTAACATATTATATTCTGCTTGAGTAATTTTTTAAGTTTATTGCGAATGCGTTGGCGCTTTAGAGGTGATAAATAATCTATAAATAACTTACCATTAAGATGATCAATTTCATGTTGAATACAAATTGATAATAAATTATTAGTTTCAAATTCAACAATTTTTCCGTCAAGATTTTGCGCATAAACTTTGATCCATTCAGTACGCGGTACAAATGCACGTTGTTCAGGAATTGAGAGACACCCTTCTTCAATACTAATTTCTCCACTTTTTTTTTGCATTTCTGGATTAATTAATACCATTTGCTTATCTGCAATATCAATGACAATAATACGTTGATGAATATCAACTTGAGTTGCTGCTAAACCAATACCATTTTGATGGTACATGGTTTCAAACATATTATTAACAATATGACGTATATCATCATTGATCGTAATAACTGGTGACGCTATTTTGCGTAATCTATTATCTGGAAAATGTAATATTTTTAAAACTGACATAAAAATCCAATTTGTATAGTTATTCAAAATATTTTTAAAAATACAATTATGTATTATATTTAATAATCAATTAGTAAAATTATTGTTTTAATAAAAACTGATTAAAATATTCTAAATATTTTAGTATCTTAACAGTAGATACTATCTATATATACATAATGGAATTATTGTATTTTATAAATTTCAAAAAAGATAATTATTATAATTTTTATTTAAATTTGCAAGACATTAACCATTATTATATTACATTAAAAGTTAAAAACTTAATATTACTTTTGTAAAAAATACTATGATATCTCAAGATATAATTATCAATTTATTTAGTCTAATAGAAAGCTATATAAAAAAACAATAAGATATTTTTATATACAAATACTCATAATTTCATTGATTATATATATACTTATACAATTATAGAATTGTATGTTGTACATTATATAGATTAAATATCTATTAGATATATGTGTATTTAAAACAACAATAATTTTATTTAAAATAAATATTTATTAACAATATGCGTAAAATGCTTATTTACATTAAATCTATAATTTAATTAATTAAATTAATACTATTGAATATTTAATAATATATCTAATTAGGGTAAATTTCTATGAAACTAAATCCTTATTTATTTGGAACTATTAATTTTTGTGTTAACGAGTTACATCAACAAAAAGTTATTGCTTATCCTACAGAAGCAGTTTTTGCTTTAGGATGTGACCCTAATAGTAAAATAGCAGTAAAGAATTTACTATCTATAAAACAACGTTCAATAAAAAAAGGTTTTATTTTAATTGCTTCTAATTATACACAATTAGAACCATATATTGCGAAAGATAAGCTTACTGTATTTCAACTTGAACGTATGTTTTCTAGTTGGCCTGGACCAATAACTTATCTAGTCCCTGCAGCACCACACATACCTTTATGGTTTACTGGCGCTTTTAAGTCACTAGCAATTCGTGTTAGTAATCATCCCATTGTACAGAATCTATGTAATAATTTTGGTAAGCCGCTAATTACGACAAGTGCTAATTTATCCGGTCAACCACCTTGCCGTAAATTAGCAGATATAAAAAAACAATTTGGGTCAAAATTTCCAGTATTAAATGGTGAAACAGGAGGTTATTTAAACCCTTCTGAAATTCGTGATATTATCACTGGAGAAATTATACGTCATGGTTAACTTATGAAATATTTTGCAGTATTTGGAAATCCAATTAAACATAGTAAATCTCCTATAATTCATAGTTTATTTTCTAAGCAAACTGGTATTAAATACGATTATAATCGTATATGTGCACCAATTAATTCTTTTTCAGAAGTTCTTAAAAAATTTTTTTTAGATGGAGGTAACGGTGCTAATATAACATTACCTTTTAAAGAGCAAGCTTGGACATTTGCTGATGAACTTAGCGATCGTGCCTTTTTATCAGGATCAGTTAATACTTTATTGAAAAGCACATATGGTAAAATTTTTGGTGATAATACCGATGGTATTGGATTAATAAGTGATTTAAAACGCTTAATGATGATTCACTCTAATGATCATATTTTATTAATAGGAGCAGGTGGTGCAGCACGTGCTGTGATTTTATCGTTACTTTCATTTGGATGTTCTGTAGTCATTGTTAATCGAACTGTTGAACGAGCTATATATTTAACAAAAATTTTTAAAAATCAAGGTAGTATTCAGTATACTAAATTTGAACTACTAGATGGTCAACATTTTGACCTTATTATTAATGCAACTTCTAGTGGCATATCAGGAAAAGTACCTCCTTTACCGACATCATTAATTTTTGATGAAGTTCGCTGTTATGACATGTTTTATCAGCAAGGGTTAACTCCTTTTTTACTTTGGTGTCAACAAAATCATGCACAAAGAAAAAATCTTGCAGATGGACTAGGTATGTTAGTAGAACAAGCAGCACACGCTTTTCAGTTATGGCATGGCATAATGCCAAAAACAACGATAATAATTAACCAATTACAAGAACTAATATAGCAGAAAATAATGTACCTGATTTTTAGATAAATGAGTATTTTCGATTTTTAACTAGTAGTAAAGTCATGATAAAATCATGAAGCAAAAAGAATTCTGCTAAATTATTCTTTACTTTTAAATATTTTGGTTAAACACTTATTTAATTTATTTATTAATATAGTGAATTGTAATAATGCATGTATATCATTATATTATTAGCTTCAAATAAAAAATTAATTATCATTTGTTAAATTATTTATGATAATTTAAAGCAACTAAAAATATACATAATATATTAAAATTTAAGTATTAAAGCTCTGTATCTAATAATAATAATCTAATTCAACTTTTGAATAATTAAAACTAACAGTAAACTTATGATTTAAATTGACAAGATAAAAATTTAAATATTTTATTAGAAATAAATCAATTAAGATTTTATTATTAAATGTTAACAATTAATACATGAATTAATTTATGAAGTAGTAAAGAACTTACTAAAATAAATAATTTTAAATTTTAAAAAATAGAAAATACAATAAAATCTAATCTTATCTTAATATAAGTAAAGTACTTATAATATACATTAAGAGGTAAATAAAGTTATGCCAATTAGGATTCCTGATGAATTACCAGCTGTTAACTTTTTACGTAATGAAAAATGTTTTTGTCATGACATCATCACGTGCTAATGTTCAGGAAATCCGCCCTTTAAAAATATTAATTCTTAATTTAATGCCTAAAAAAATTGCGGCTGAAAATCAATTATTACGTTTACTTTCTAATACTCCGTTACAAATTAACGTACAGCTATTACGTATTGATAATCATCATCCTAATAATACACCTATTGAACATTTAAATAATTTTTATTGTACTTTTAATGATATTGAATATCATAATTTTGATGGATTTATTATTACTGGAGCGCCACTTGGGCTTGTTGATTTTAAAGATGTAGAATATTGGGCACAAATTCAATATATTTTGCATTGGGCTAAAGAACATGTCACATCAACGTTATTTTTATGTTGGGCGATACAGGCAGCATTAAATATTTTATACGGAATTAAAAAAAATAAGGCATGATAAATTGTCAGGAATTTATAAACAGCACACTTTTTATCCATATGCTTTATTAACACGTGGTTTTGATGATTATTTTTTTGTGCCATATTCGCGTTATGCAGATTTTTCTTGTCAATTAATTTCTGATTATACAGATTTAGAAATTTTCGCTGGTTCAGAAAATACTGGTGCTTATCTAATTACAAGTAAAGATAAAAGATTAGTATTTGTTACTGGTCATCCTGAATATGATTCCTTCACATTATTACACGAATATCAAAGTGATTTCAATGTAGGATTGAATCCTAAGATTCCATATAATTATTTCCCATATGATAATCCTAAATTAACACCTCTTGCAACATGGCGTAGTCATGGAAATTTACTTATTTATAATTGGCTTAATTATTATTTATACCAAATTACACCATTTGATTTACGTTATATGACACCTAGCATTGATTTATATGATTAATCTTATATTTAAATAAAATTTAACATTATATAGTATGTAGGAAATACTATATAATTATTTAATAGTTCTAATTTGCATTATTTTGATATTATTAAGAGGAATTAATCGGTTTATAATCCATTATTATCTATTACTTATATAATAAAAAATTTTATGCATAAAAGATTAAATATAGATGTATATATATGGATAGATAATTAGGTTTTCTTTTAGTAAAGAAATAACCCTATATATAACTTTAACGCCAAGATTTATAACAATTAATTAATCCATTAGTTGAGCTATCATGATTTTCAGTATCGGAACTATTATTTAATTCTGATAAAATATGATTAGCTAATTCTTTTCCTAATTCTACTCCCCATTGATCAAAAGTAAAAATATTTAAAATTACACCTTGTGTAAAGATCTTGTGTTCATACATTGCAATTAATGCACCCAGATTAAATGGGTTGATTTTACGTAATAAAATAGAATTACTTGGCCGATTACCTTCGAAAACTCTAAAAGGAATAGTATGATGATCCATAAATTTATTAAATTGATGGTTGTCAGCACAAAATTCTTTTTCCACTAATTCACGTGATTTACCAAATGCTAAGGCTTGAGTTTGAGCGAAAAAATTAGACAATAATTTTATATGGTGATCAAATAATATATTATGATTGTTAGCTGGAGCAATAAAGTCGCATGGAACTAATTTAGTCCCTTGATGAAGTAATTGATAAAATGAATGTTGTCCATTAGTGCCAGGTTCTCCCCATATGATAGGACCAGTTTGATAATTTATAATTTTGCCATTGCGATCTATATATTTACCATTAGATTCCATATTACATTGTTGTAGATATGCTGGAAAATAATGCATATATTGATCGTATGGTAAAATAGCTTCAGTCTCTGTACCAAAAAAATTATTATACCATATCCCTATTAATGCTAATATTATTGGAATATTTTTATTCATCGCAGATGTACAAAAGTGTCTATCCATAGCATATGCACCATGTAGTAATTGCTTAAAGTTGTCATATCCAATAGATATCATAATTGATAAACCAACTGATGACCATAATGAATATCGACCACCTACCCAATCCCACATTCTAAATACATTGGTATTATCAATACCAAATTCATGGATAGCTTTAATATTAGTTGAAACTGCTGCAAAATGTTTTGTAATATATTTATAATTATTTGCAATTTTCATAAACCAATTACGTGCACTATAAGCATTAGTTATAGTTTCTTGTGTCGTAAAAGTTTTTGAAGATATAATAAAAAAAGTAGTTTCTTGATTGAGATTTTTTAATGTTTCTGTAATATGTGTGCTATCTATATTAGAAACAAAGTGTATATTAAGATGATTTTTATATGGACGTAATGCTTCTGTTACCATTAATGGTCCGAGGTTAGAACCACCGATTCCAATATTAACGATATCAGTAATTTTTTTACCAGTATAACCTTTCCAGTGACCGTTAATGATTTTTTCTGAAAAATCTTTCATTTTATCTAGAACATTGTTTACCTCCAACATAATGTTTTTTCCATCAATCAGAATAGGTCTATTGCTGCAATTGCGAAGAGCAATATGTAATACAGCACGATTTTCAGTTTTATTTATTTTTTTTCCATTAAACATACAGTCAATCGCATTTACTAGATCAGTTTCTTGAGCTAAATTTTGTAATTTATTTAATGTATCCTCTGTAATACGGTTTTTAGAGAAATCTACTAGAATTTCATTCTGAAAATTAATAGAAAATTTTTTAAAACGATCATCATCTTTATTAAATAAGTCTGCCATATGTATTAATTTTATTTGATTAAAATGTTGTTCTAGCACTTTCCAAGCCGTGGTTTGAGTTGGATTTATATTTTTCATACAATAGATGCTCATTTAAATAAAAAACTGTTGTATTTATATATACTAATATAATATATTATTATATTATAACTTTAATAAGTATAGATGTTGTAATATCTTACATTTTAATATATTTACATCTTTTAAGTCAAAATGAATTTTTAAATATAAATAATTCTTATTTATATAGTTAATTTTATTAATAAAATTAACTAGAGTCGAAACTTTAAAATCTACAATCATGTTATATAACATATTAATATCACAATAATTAATTAATATTTTATTAGGTATATAATCTATTTTTAAAATAAATACTAACAGCCATATTTTTATTAACATATGGATAAAATATATATTATAAAATATTCACTTTCTTTAGAAAAAATGATTTTTAGGTATTGACAGATAAATAGAATTTTGAGATTAAGAAAACTAATTTTTTTTATTCTGTTTTGTTCTCATGACAAATGCAAGAATATATTTAATATGAGGTCTGTTACATGTCTCAAACCTTAATTGTAGCTAAATTTGGTGGGACTAGCGTTGCTGATTTTGATTCCATGAACTGCAGTGCCGATATTCTTTTAGCTGATAAAAATGTACGTTTAATAGTACTTTCTGCATCTGCTGGAATAACAAATTTATTGATATCTCTTTCTGAAGGCCAAGAACAAGTACAACGTGATTATATGTTATCTGAGATTCGTCGTGTTCAATATGCTATCATTGAACGTCTTTTATCATCAAAAAATATTCAACATAAAATCGATAACATGTTAAATAATATAATTATGTTGTCTAACACAGCTGTGCTTACAAAATCTTGTGTTTTAACAGATGAATTAATTAGTCATGGCGAATTGATGTCAACAATGTTATTCGTGGAAATTTTACGTGAAAGGCAAATTAATGCTACATGGTTTGATGTACGCCAAGTAATGCGCACTACTGATCGGTTTGGGAATGCTGAACCAAACATTATTGAATTAAAAAGACAAGCAAATATATTGCTGCAACCTTTGCTACAAGAAACATTAGTAGTAACGCAAGGTTTTATTGGTATTGAAAGCAAAGGCCGTACGACTACTTTAGGTAGAGGAGGTAGCGATTATACAGCAGCTTTATTGGGAGAAGCACTTCAAGCTATACGTGTAGATATTTGGACAGACGTAGCTGGTATCTATACTACTGATCCACGCATTGTACCTGAAGCTAAACTTATTGAAGAAATGACCTTTAATGAGGCAGCAGAAATGGCAAATTTTGGTGCAAAAGTATTACATCCTGCAGCATTATTACCTGCAGTTCGCAGTGCAATCCCAGTTTTCGTTGGTTCAGGTAAGAACTTAAATTCTGGTGGTACGCGTGTATGTAATATCATTAAAAATCCTCCATTATTTCGTGCATTAACATTAAGACGTGGGCAAGTACTAGTTACACTTCATAGTCTTAATATGATGGATACACAAAGTTTTCTTGCAAGAATTTTTAATATATTAGCACAACATAATATTTCAGTTGATCTTATTACAACATGTGATATGAGCGTAGCTCTAACATTAGATGCTACATATTCGACTTGTAGTGGAAAAAAATTATTGAGTAAAGTTTTATTAAATGATCTTTCATTATTATGTCGTATTGAAATCGAAGAAAATTTAGCATTAGTTGCAATTATTGGTAATAATCTATCAAAAGCTTGTGGTGTTGGAAAAATAGTGTTTGATGCATTAGATTCATTTAATTTTCGGATGATTTGTTATGGTGCAAGTAATTATAATCTTTGTATTTTAGTTTCTACTGATAGTGCAGAAGAAGTAGTACGTTCTCTACATAAAAAATTATTCGGTTCTTAAGTATTTTTAAAATGTATATCTTTTAAAAATACTTATTTTAATATATAAGATAATTTATATATTAATTAATTTAATCATTTATTTAACAATATAAAACTAGTAATTTTATTATATTACTCAGGTAGCCAAAGATTAAAATACAATAAGTTTGTTCATTGGCTACTTAAGTGATATAAAATACAGTAAATTAATTTTACGATTTATAAATACTATCATTTTTATAATTTTATATAGACACGCATACCATCTAAAAACATTTGTGTTGCTAACATAATCAAAATTAAACCCATCAAACGCTCTAGTGCATTAATACCTTTATCTCCTAATATACGTAAAAATATACCTGATAATAAAAGAATTATAACTGTTACAACCCAAGCAATAAAAAGAGCATATATTAGATTATGCATTTGATGAGGATATTGATGAGATAGTAACATAAGAGTAGCTAATAATGAAGGACCAGCTACTAATGGAATAGCTAATGGTACTATAAATGGTTCGTCTCCTACTGGTAAATTATTGGTATTAGCTTTATTGGAAGGAAAAATCATGCTTATAGCAATCAAAAATAATATAACACCTCCAGAAGTTGATACAGTTTCTGTTCGTAAATTTAAAAAAGATAAAACATATTCTCCAGCATATAAAAATAACAACATTAAAATTAATGCTATGAACATTTCACGTATAAGTATTACACAACGTCGTTTAGCTTCTAAATGTTTTAAAATTGACATAAATATTGGTAAATTACCCAACGGATCCATAATTAAAATTAATAATATTGTTGCAGATATAGTTTCATTCATTTGTAGTCAATATCCTTTATTAGTTGTAATCTTAAAACTTAGCGTGATTGAATTAATCTTTTCAATAGATATCCGCTATTTTCATACAGTTGAAACTTGTGGAATAATTTGATTATTATGAATATAAATTCAACTGTTTTTATTACACCTCCTATAATTTTTTAGGGTATTTAAGATGGAAAAAACATGAAAAATGTAGGCTTTATCGGTTGGCGTGGCATGGTTGGTTCTGTACTAATGTCACGCATGAATGAAGAACATGATTTTGATAATATCAATCCTATTTTCTTTTCAACATCACAATTAGGACAAGTTGCTCCAAGTTTTGGTGGAAAATTATCAGGTACATTGCAAAATGCTTTTGATATTGATTTATTAACTGCTATGGATATAATCATCACATGTCATGGTGGGGATTATACAAGTAAAATTTATGAAAAATTACGTGCTACTGGATGGCAAGGTTATTGGATTGATGCTGCATCTACATTACGTATGAGAAATGATACAGTCATTATTCTTGATCCAGTTAACTACCATATTATTAAGCAAGCTCTTGATAAAGGAATAAAAACTTTTGTAGGTGGTAATTGTACAGTTAGTCTAATGTTAATGTCACTAGGCGGTTTATTTGCTTATGAGTTAATAGACTGGATATCAGTCGCTACTTATCAAGCAGCATCTGGTAGTGGTTCTCGTCATATGCGTGAATTGCTAATACAAATGGGTATGCTACATGCTAACGTAAAAACATTATTACAAGATTCAGCGTCAGCAATTTTAGATATTGAACGTAATCTTACGGACTTTACTCGTTCAGGAAATCTGCCAACTGATAATTTTGGTGTTCCATTAGCAGGCAATTTAATACCCTGGATAGATAAACAAATGAATAATGGTCAGAGTCGAGAAGAATGGAAAGGTCAAGCTGAAACAAATAAAATACTATCAACTGATAAAACCATATTAGTTGATGGGGTATGTGTACGCATAGGTACGTTACGTTGTCATAGCCAAGCATTTATGATAAAATTAAGAAAAAATATATCTCTAAATCAAATAAAAGAATTATTAGGTTTACACAATAAATGGGTCAAGATAGTGCCTAATGATCCTGAAATCACAATGCGTGAACTTACTCCGGCAGCTGTAACTGGTACATTAATCACTCCAGTTGGTCGTCTTCGTAAATTAAATATGGGTCCTAAGTATCTTTCTGCTTTTGCTGTTGGTGATCAATTATTGTGGGGAGCAGCTGAACCATTACGTCGTATGATAAAATTATTAATAAATTAATAATTATCTAGATTTATATTCTGATTAATATATAATATTATTGATTAAAAATAATATTGATAAATGATTATCAATAAATCATGTATATTAAAATATTATAAAAGAGATATGATGATCTATTGACGTTTATATAAACGATAAGATACTTGTCCAGCGATTTTTTCACGATAACAAATCCAATTTTGAGGTACTATTGGTATACCACTTTTTAATTCACTTTCAACATAAATAAGAGCGTTATCTGATAACCAATTTTTTTGTTCTAATAACTTTAAAGTTTGTACTAAAATTGCTTTATTATTAAAAGGTGGATCAACAAACACTACATCAAATGGTATACCTGGTTGCTTTAACCATTCTAGAGTATTGGTTTGAACTACATTACCTCTAGTAGTATTTAAGTTTTTTAAATTTTGTAATAATTGCTTTACTACAATATGTCTTAGTTCTAATAAGGTAACAGATTCAGCATAACGAGATAATGCTTCCATACCCAAAGCTCCACTGCCAGCAAAACAATCAAGACAGTGAGTTTTTTGAATATAAGGATTTAGCCAATTAAATAAGGTTTCTCGTATGCGATCAGTTGTTGGCCTTAGATGTTTTACATCTAACACTGGCAATTGATATTTTCGCCATTGACCACTAATTAAACGTACATACCCAGTATTATTATGATTATTACGATGGTAATGTTTTATCATCATTGATAATGCTATAAATATTAAAAATATATAAAAATTAACTGAAAATAAATAAAACCTTATTTGCTCTAATAGATTAAATCTAATTCATTAATGATCATATAATTAATTCTAACGAACTTTAATTTGTTACATAAAAATAGCATATATCAAAATCTTTTCTGATATATGCTTATATATTTACTTATAAAAATTTTGAAAGAAATATGATATATCAATCTAGAATTATAATTAACAATTCTATAAGAAAACCTAATCTTTAAAAAGATTGAATTATACCTCTATAATATTTAAATCATATATAAATGTAAAGACATTTAATAATAGAAATAAAAATGAAATATTAGTAATAAATACTATATTAATACTAATTTAAAACTATCAATAATTTATTATCGGAAGTTCTATGCCAATGATCGAGAAGAATTCTGATGAAAAAGGATTTTTTAGTCGTTTAAAACAAAGTTTAATCAAAACACGTGAAAATTTAGGAGTAAGTTTTGTCCATTTATTGTATGGAAAAAAAATAAATGATGATATATTTGAAGAATTAGAAAATCGATTATTAACCGCTGATGTAGGTGTAAAAACTACCCAATATATTATTTCTAAACTTATCCAACAAGCTAATTATAATCAGTTAAATGATGCAAAAGCTTTATATGATTTATTAAAAATTGAAATGATGACTATTTTAAATAAAGTTGATGTTCCTTTAAAAATTAAGAATAAAGTCCCATTTTTAATATTAATTATAGGTGTGAATGGAGCAGGTAAAACAACTACTATCGGTAAATTAGCATTCCAATATCAAAAAGAAGGTAAATCTGTTATTTTAGCTGCTGGAGATACTTTTCGAGCAGCTGCAGTAGAACAATTACAAACATGGGGCCAACGTAATAATATTTTGGTAGTTACACCTAAACATACTCGTATGGACTCTGCATCAGTGATTTTTGAAGCAATGCAAACTGCTAAGTTACATAGTACCGATATATTGATCGCTGATACAGCGGGTAGATTGCAAAATAAATTATATCTCATGGAAGAATTAAAAAAGATTGTCCGTGTAATAAAAAAATTAGATGTATATGCACCACATGAAATAATGCTCGTTCTTGATGCGACCACTGGACAAAATGCACTTAGTCAAGTTAAATTATTCCATGAAATAATAGGGTTAGATAGCATTACATTAACTAAATTAGACGGGACAGCAAAAGGAGGTATAATCTTTTCAATTGCCAATCAGTTTAGCATACCAATTCGCTATATTAGTATTGGTGAAGATATTGAGGATTTACGAAGATTTAAAGCTATTGATTTTATCAATGCGCTATTTATATAAAATTAATGACTAAGGTAGTTAATTAAGGAATTTAATTTAATTGATTAGATAAATATCTGATAATCAATTGATTATTAACATGTTAATAGCAACAATTATATATTCGTAACCTTATAATTCAATTATATATAATATTAATTATTTAACATAGTAATTAATATTAATATGTTATAATTATAAATGATATTTAATCATTCATGATGAATCATCTCATAATTATATTATGAAATATACAGAATAAATTAGCAAAATTACAATTTAAATAATTCATCATCAATTTGATGTAATCAATTTATCCAATCAACTAATTTAATTATATAGTAAAAGTTCAGAGTATAAATAAATGATAGGTTTTAGTTGAGCTATTTAATAATCCCTCGTAAAATAAGTTGGTACAATACTATATTTAGTAAACATAAGAGATATAGTATAAATGAACCAAGGTTATATTAATCCATCTTATTATTTATGATAATAGGGTTTATTGTATTTAATTTCTAAACTACTTACTTAAAGTAAGTAGTTTAGAAATTAAAATATAAATAATTAATAATTTACCGTATTATAAAATATATTTTAGTATTTTAAATATATAGTTAATAATGTAATAAAATATACAGTAATTTAGTCAAATTTGTGAGGATTTGAATGACTGAAGAAATGCAAACTTTAGCAATTGCTCCTATGGGTAACCTAGATGCTTACATCCGGGCTGCTAATAATTGGCCTATATTAACGGCACAAGAAGAAAAAGCACTAGCTGAGCGGCTGCATTACAAAGGTGATTTGGATGCAGCTAAAACGTTAATTCTATCTCACTTACGTTTTGTTGTTCATATTGCTCGTAATTATTCTGGATATGGTTTACCGCAAGCAGATTTAATACAGGAAGGAAATATAGGTTTAATGAAAGCAGTACGTCGTTTTAATCATGAAATTGGTGTACGTTTAGTATCTTTTGCAGTCCATTGGATTAAAGCTGAGATTCATGAATATGTCCTACGTAATTGGCGTATTGTTAAGGTAGCTACAACTAAAGCACAGCGTAAATTGTTTTTTAACTTACGTAAAACTAAAAAACGCTTAGGATGGTTTAATCAGGATGAAGTAGAAATGGTAGCTCGTGAATTAGGAGTTACTAGTAAAGATGTAAGAGAAATGGAATCTCGTATGGCTGCACAAGATATAATGTTTGATATATCTTCTGATGAAGAAGCTAGTGAAGGTAAAATAATAGCACCAGTGCTTTATCTTCAGGATAAAACTTCTAATTTTGCTGGAAGCATTGAAGAAGACAACTGGGATACACACGCTTCTGATAAACTTAATGATGCTATGTTAAGTCTTGATGAACGTAGTCGATATATTATTCAATCTCGTTGGTTAGATGATGAAAACAAAACTACTTTACAAGAATTAGCAAATAGATATGGGGTCTCTGCTGAACGAGTACGACAATTGGAGAAAAATGCCATGAAGAAACTTCGTATAGCAATTGAGGACTAATGTCAATATTAAAGATAAGCATGGTCAAAAATCGATTTATTTCAAATTTTAAGTTGTTAATTTGATCATGCTAGCTCGTTACTCTACCTATTTTAATATAATTAATAAAATAAATAAACATAAATATAGTAAATTTTATGTTTAAAATTTTAAATAAATCTGAAAGACGTCATATTTTTTGCTTGAAATATATAATATAAGAAACATATTAAATGTAATAGTATTATTTATATATAATAAAATTTATAATTTTTTATAAATTAATTATTTAATTTTATTTTATTAAATAATTAAATTAATCATATTTATTATTTGATTTTTAAATATCACTAGTTTTATATCCAAGATAATTATGTTAATAATATCTAATTAACTTAGTATTCAATATGATATCTTACATCTAATGTAAATAACTACATTTTTATTAAATTTAGTTGTTGAGTGAATGATATTTCAGTTCTAATTGTTCAAAATATATAACTAAAAGTTAGCAATAATTAGTAACGGTATGTTTATAGTATAAAATTGTATTTTTATTAATTTCTTATGTTCTAAATCTTAATTTTAAAATTAAATAGAAATTGTGTGTTTGTGATTATTTATATAAAAATTAAATTACATATTATAAATGATAAAATATAAGTATATTTGTTAAATTTTAAATGAATAATTTTTGTATTTCTTATAGAAAAATTAAAGTATATAACATTATATTAATTTTATTTTTATTAAATTAGTTATAAAAAATCCATTAAATTTCGAATAGTAATACATACATCAGGAGTTAAAAGTACTTCTAAAATTTGACATATTGTTCTAATGGCTTGTATATTATTATTATTATTAATATAACCTTCATTCTGAATTGTTAATAATAACATATTAAATAATGATTTATCAAAAAATTCTGGTGCATTTATGCTGCATAATGCACTAAAGTACTGCGCTAATATACGACTTTTAGTGTCTAAAGCAGATCGGTTGATATTAGGATCAACATTAAGAATATTAAAAATAATTGCAAGTCTTTGTAAGTTTTCAAGAATACTAGAAGCTAGTATTTTCAATGTAATATAACGATTTATATTGATTTTCAATTCATCATTTTTTATAAAAAAAAGATTTTGACGTACCATTTCTTTAGATAGCTTATTTACTATCAATGGAATCTCAGATTTATTCCAGGTTAAAAATAGCTCTTGTTTCAACATTGGATATATTAAATATATTTGCCGTAATAATTCATTTATGCTAATTGTACGATATTGTTGTACCATAGCAGCTATTAATGCTGGCATTACTAGCATATGATTAATGTTATTTCGATAATAAGTCATTAAAATAGCTTGTTTATGCGATAATCTGATTATATCACCAATATTATTATTTTTTTCAATTTTAAACTTATTCATGCTGATAGCATGCTTTAAAAGTAATTCAGCATCCATATCTACAGATGTAGAATTGGATGAATAGGGTACATTAATTAATAATTGGGTATAACATTTTAATTGTTCAATCAATTGTTGACGAGTGAGAGAATAATTAGTTGCACCAAGTAATGCAGTAGCACATAAACTTATGGCATTAGTTGCACCAGCTTCATTAATACGTATCATTAATTGATTGGCAATATCTGAGACAATAGTAGATATCCATCGTGGACGATAAGGTTTAGTATCGATACTAATCTCATGCCATGTTGGAATTTTTTTGTTTAAAAAATTAGTTAAGAATAATGGTTTACCAAAATTAACATATCCTTGACCAAGATTTCTTAACTTAAATAAACCGAGGATCATTTGGATAAGACCTTCTTTTTGTTTGTATCCTTCACGTAGTTCTTTAACATAACTGCTAACTTCTATTACATGTTCGTAACCAATATAAATAGGCACTAAGACAATAGAGTTTGCAGGATAACGCAATAGATTTTGTACGACCATTGATAAAATACCAGTCTTTATGTCTACTAATCTTCCAGTACGTGAACGACCACCTTCAATAAAGTATTGTATTGAATAACCTTTATTACATAATTCTTTAAAATATTCACGAAATATAGTAAAATACAGCTTGTCTTTTTTAAAAGTACGACGAATAAAAAAAGCTCCTAAACGACAAAAAATTGGACCTATAGGCCAAAAATTTAAATTTACACCGGCAATAATATATGGAGATACCAATCCTTGATTGTATAATACATAAGAAAGCAATAAATAGTCCATATGACTACGATGGCAAGGTATATAAATTATTTTATGTCCATATTGTGATAATTGACGTACTTGTGCGATACCATGAATATTTATACCTTGATAAAGTCTATTCCACATACATCTCATTATACGATCCACAATGCGTATTGTTTCGTATGAATAATTTGTAGTAATTTCTTTCATAATTTTAATAGCGTTTTTTTTTACTTTTCTATATGAAATTTTTTTATTTTTCACTTCATCATCTATTAATTTTTTAATTACTTTATACTTAATTAAATTGCTAAAAATTTTATGCCTTTTAGTTAAATTTGGTCCAATTGCTGCTAATTTTTGTAAATAGAACTGAATATATGTTAACTTTGCTAATTTATTTGCAATAAGCTTTCTGTTATCAGCACCATAACAATTTATTATTTGTTGTAGCGAAATTTTAGATGAAAAGTATATGAACGTATCACGACCATACCATAAAATAGAAAAAATATTTTTTATTATCTTTAATATATTAAAATGTGAGAGATATTTTCTTTTAATTTCATATTGTGGAGCACGACCAAACATAATTAAAATTGGTAATATCTGTATGTCAAATTGCGGATTTTTATTGTAAAAATCTAGATATTTATAAAATATTTTTATTGATATTGGATTTAATACAAAATGAGAGGATGTATATATATCATTACATATAGAAATATGTTGAGGCAAATATATACCATTAATTAATAACTTTGATAGTGGGTCTGGTAAGCCATATTTTAAACATTCTTTTCTTAAAGTTAACAGTTCCACTTTAGAATCATGAGGTAATATATATAATATAGGATGGTTTAGATCTATTTTATATTCTAAAATAGGATTAACTGGAATAACTTTACTTTTTATTAAAAAAGAAAGTAGAAAGTTCAATAATTTGACATTGAATTTAAAGCTATCTGACATAGATGAATTTAATCCTCTTTTATTTTTTGTTTTAAAACATTTAATAATAATCTCTATGTTATATAGATTATTATTAATTAATATACTAAAATCTAAATATAGATAGTTCTATTTATTATAATTATAATACACTATATTATTAATATAGTGGCAATTAACTATAATTATTAAGTTAAATACAAAAAATTAAGTTTATAAAATTTTAAATATTGGATAAATAGTAAGTAATATTTTTTATTAACATTCACGTAATTCTATATAAATTATCATAATGCTGATATTAAAGTTACATAAAATTTTTATTTCTTATAAAATAAGATACATATATATAAATATAAATTAATATTTGTTGATATTCCTTTTTTCTATTTTTCTTATGTGATGTTATTATAACAACTTTATTTACTTATTACTCTTTTAAAAAATATTAAACAATTAATGCTAAATTTACCAAAAGTTATGTTTATATTTTTTTACAAAAATCATTTGTTATTCAAAGATTGTGTCAATAACCATATAATTTTTATTATAGCGTTAATTTATAATATCCTACTCAATAATAATGCAGTTGTATTTATTTTATTGTAAATTTTGTGTAGGGTTAAGTCAATGTTACTAGTTACCATAATTAAGTAATAAAGATTAATTTTTTAGTTCTT
>NZ_SZZX01000006.1:0-61929 GCF_009830015.1 Pantoea sp. Mhis
GTTGTCGATATATTATTTCTAGAGTTGTAGTCTTACCATTTCTAGAGGCCGCTGACAGACCAATTATAAATTTCAAGGGTACTGTCTGTTCATCAGGATAATACTATAGGATGCAGGAAAATCCACCACAATGGTCTACTTACAGATATTCATTATATCTTCTTATGATAAGATCTGGAGAAGTCGCAAGTCAGCGAGCGCATCCATAACGACGGGACGAGAGAGGAAACAAGGCTGCGTGGTCCTTGTGGAGGTCAGGATCAGGGAGGCCAACACCACGTTATCTAATCAACTAGGGCTATGCTTTTCTTCCTCGTGATAGGTAAGGAGTGTCTATCTTGAGCTTGTCAAGGTTTGGTTTCTGTTCACGTTTTTAATGGAAAGTATTAGAAGAATTACTTAATTATTTTAATACACACCAAAGTACTTGAGATTAACGTGACCTACAAAGATGAATACAATAAAGGAAGTTTTAAAATATTGGTCCAGCGTCGTTCTCTTCTGCAATTTCATACAAAACAGTTAACTAAACTATAAAATATAAATTTATATTTATATAACCATATATAAAATATTTTTATATATTATATTTATAAATTTTATTCAACTATTTATTTTATTAATTTTTCATGAAGGATATAATCATTCTATGAACTGTCCAATTATAATACTTGCCCAACAATTAATCCGTATTCCTTCTATTAGTCCAAATGATGCTGGTTGTCAAGATTTACTAATTGCACATTTAAAAAATATAGATTTTAAAATAGAATTAATGAATTTTAATAATATTCAGAATATATGGGCAACACGTGGTGAAGGTAAAACGTTAGCATTTGCTGGACATACTGATGTTGTACCTCCTGGTGATATTAGTTGTTGGATGTATCCTCCGTTTCAAGCCACTATTTATAATGGTAAATTGTTTGGTCGAGGTAGTGCTGATATGAAAGGTTCTCTAGCTGCCATGATCATAGCCACTGAACGTTTTGTTGCAACTTATCCTAACCATAAAGGACGTATAGCATTTTTAATTACATCTGATGAAGAAACTAATGCAACAAATGGTACGTTAAAAGTAGTAGAAACACTAATGAAACGTAATGAACAATTAGATTATTGCTTAATAGGCGAACCATCTAGTAGTAAAATAATTGGAGATGTAATAAAAAATGGACGCCGAGGATCAATAACAGGCAATTTAACTGTACATGGAATACAAGGTCATGTAGCTTATCCTCATTTAATAGATAATCCCATTCATCGTACTATACCAGCTTTAAATGAACTTTTAGCAACCGAATGGGATAAAGGAAATAATTTTTTTCCACCTACTAGTATGCAAATTGTTAATTTACAGTCAGGAATATTCGATATACATAACGTTACACCTAATAAACTATTTGTACAATTTAACTTTAGGTTCAGTAATGAGTTAAGTGATAGTTTAATCAAAACTAGAGTAACTAATATATTAAATCAATATCAATTATGTTTTTCGTTAACATGGAATATTTCCGCTCAACCATTTTTAACAACTCAAGGTCTGTTAACTGATACTGTAATTAATTCAGTTAGACATTTTAGTAAAGTAAAACCTATATTATCAACTACCGGTGGTACTTCTGATGGTAGATTCATTACACATATGGGAGCGCAAATTGTAGAATTAGGTCCAGTTAACAATACTATTCATAAGATTAATGAATTTGTAAAAATATCAGATTTACAGATACTAAGTCGTATATATGAAAATATTTTACAGCAATTGATTGCTTAATATAAGTATAAAAATTTAAATATAAACTCATTTAAGTTTTCAATATAAACAAATAATACAATGTATCGATTATTAATTAATATATTTAAGATTTAAATCTTATTCATAAAATAAAATTTAAATTTAATTAATTTTTAATCCTAATCGACAAGAAATTTCTTCGTATGATTCAATTAATCCATCCATATTATGACGAAAAAGATCTTTATCCATTTTCTTCATAGTAGCTTTATCCCATAAACGTGCAACATCTGGCGAAAATTCATCACCTAATACTAAATAATCTTTAAATAAACCAAACTCTAACTTAAAATCTACTAACATTAGATTAGCTTCATCAAATATTTTACTTAAAATTATATTAATTTTATTACATAATTTATGTATTTGTATCAAATTTTGCTTACTTATCCAGCCAAATGTTTCACAATAAGATGAATTAATCATTGGATCATGTTCTTTATCATTTTTTAAAAAAAATTCAAATATTGGAGGATTAAGTGATAATCCTTCTTGTATATTTAACCGTTTTAATAGCGAACCTGCAGCATAATTTCTTATTACAAACTCTATCGGTATCATTTCTAATTTTTGTACTAAACTTGTATTATCTGATATAAGGGAGTTAATATGTGTGCTAATACCTGTTTGTTGTAGTTTATTCATAATAAAATAATTAAATTTATTATTTAAAATACCTTTACGAGCAAATTGTGAGATTTTCTCACCGTTTCCCATCGATGTATCATCACGAAATTCAAGAACTAATAATTCTGGATTATCAGTATAATATAGAGTTTTCGCTTTTCCACGATATAACTCAGTTCTTTTTTCCATCTTCTATACTCCATATATTTTATAACTTTATTTTATCATTGCTATATAATGTTACTTTGAAAGTACATTATATACATATAAATATAGGAATTAATTCATTTATTATAAATTATAATAATACATTTAATCAGATAATATCATTTATATCTAAGTGAAACTATACAAGTTGATTACGAATTTTATTACTTTTTATGTATTTATATATTTAAGCATGTATCACTACATTATATATAAACGTTAACAGATACATGCCATAATATTAATTATTTATTTTAACTCTTATTTTATGATAAATATCAATTTGTAACATTATTTTATAAATTAATCTTTTATCTTGATAAAATTAAATTTATTTAAACCAACAATTATATTATTTAACATATAAACAGTATAAAAATGAGTTTTCACTGGAGAATTAATTATTTTATCTGCTTGTTTAAGTTCTAATAAATATATTTTTAGAACTTGATAATTAACATAATTTTTTAAAATTATTTTATAACGTCCTTGATATGGTTCATTTTCATCAGCACGATTCCATAATATCCAATCAGTAATTAATTCTTTTGATATCTTATTACATTTTATTAGCGGTAATTTATAGTAATTTATTACTTTAAGTACTTCTATCCAAAGATTATTTTTAGAATTTCTAATTGTAAGTTTTTCAATATTATTAGTTACTTTAATAGCATAACCATTTATTATTGATAATGGTTGTATGGGTGGGCGAATATCTAATTTTTTACCTATTTCACCATTAATATAATTATGATAAATATCTCTATATTTATCTTTAATTGGTAGAACTATGTCACTAGGAGATTTTAAATGATAAAGTGTAGAATTTTTTAAATATACTTCATCACCATTAGCTTGATGTTTGTAGTTTTGTCTATAAGTACATGCTGATATCATCAGCATAAACGTCCCAAATATAAAAAATAATGTATGCTTTGTCAAATAACTCATTAATACTCCTTTTTTACATATAACCCTGCTTTAATAATTGCTTGAATCATTTTATTCTGGCCTTTTTTTGTTAAAGGTGTCATTGGTAAACGTAATGTATCTTCTATTATTAATCCTAGATATTTTGCAGCCCATTTTACGGGTATAGGGTTAGTTTCACAAAATAATGTTTGATGTAAAAGCATCAAGCGTTGATTTAAACGACGTGCTTCAAAAAACTTTCCCTGTTGCGCTAATATACAAAGTGTAACCATTTCACGTGCTGCAATATTAGCTGTAACTGAAATTATACCTGTGCTACCTAATTGCATTGAATCTAAAGCAGTAATATCATCACCACTTATTAATATAAAATCTTTATTAACTAAATCTCGAATTTGGCTAATACGTGATAAATCTCCTGTAGCTTCTTTAATCCCTATAATATTTTTGATTTTGGATAAACGTGCAATAGTTTTTGGCAATATATCGCAACCTGTACGTGATGGAACATTATAAATAATCTGTGGTAAATCAGTACTTTCTGCAATAATTTTAAAATGTTGATACAATCCTTCTTGTGTTGGCCTATTATAATAAGGAGTAACAGTTAAACAACCTATCACACCCGTATTAGTAAGACGTTTTGTGAGTAATACTCCTTCAGCAGTAGCATTTGCGCCAGTTCCAGCAATTATTGGAATACGACCGTCTGCTAAATCTAATGTCATTAAAATTACATCGCTATGTTCTGAATGACTCAAAGTTGCAGACTCTCCGGTAGTACCGACAGAAACAATAGCTGAAGTACCACTATACACGTGATAATCAATTAGTTTTTTTAAACTTTTACGACAAACATTACCTTGATAATTCATTGGTGTAATGAGTGCAACAATACTTCCAGTAAACATAAGTTACTCCATTAATAAATAAGTGTCTTATGTTACTTTTTAATTCAAAAGAAAATCAAGCTAACTAAATTGTTATAATGCTTATTAGCAATTTTTGTACTTTTAAAATTAATTGACTATTTTTTAAGTAAAATATTATGTTTCTATTATTATATTAAATTATTATAATGTAGTTTTTTAAAAAACGATATAAGATATTAATTTATATAAAATAATATGATATAATGAGATTATTTGTATTTAAATACATTTATTAAAATAATATTTATTTAATAGTTGCACTGTAAATATAGATATAGTTTGTATAAGGTATTTGTCTTATATTTAATGCAAAAAATTTTTTTAACATGACTAATTGTAGTTTAAAATAATTTATTAAAATAGAACTTATCTGATTTATAAATAAAATGATATTAATCAAACTAATAATAAATTGATAGTATCTATATCATATGGACGGGGAATTAATATGATTAATTTATTAAAAATAGGCGACATTGCACCTAAATTTAGTTTACCAGATCAAGATGGTGAACAAGTAAGTTTAACGGATTTTATAGGGCAACGTGTAATAATCTATTTTTATCCTAAAGCTATGACACCTGGCTGTACTATTCAAGCCTGTGGATTACGTGATAATATAGATAAACTTAGAAAAGCAAAGGTAGAAGTATTAGGAATTAGTACAGATAATCCGGAAAAATTATTAAAATTTGCTGAAAAAGAATTATTAAATTTTACATTATTATCAGATAAAGATCATAAAGTATCTAAACAATTTGGAGTTTGGGGCAAAAAAACTTTTATGGGTAAGAGCTATGAAGGTATCCATCGTATTACTTTTTTAATTGATCAAAAAGGTCATATAGAGAAAATATTCGATAACTTTAAAACAGTTAATCATCATAATATTATTTTAGATTATTTATCTATCTTATAGATATAACAATATTATAATCATTAATATAATGATATGTTAAATATCACTTATTGTGATTAACTAATTGAATATTATATAAATATTTACTTTGATATTTATCAATTGATCTTAAATATCATACTTTTATAGATTAAATTAATAATTTAATAATAAATATTTTTTCTAAAAAATTAAATTTTTGATAAAATCAATATGTTAAATTTTCATGTTTTGGATATTTAAAACCTTATAATTTGTGATTTAATCTTCGATTTTTATATTATTTTCTTTAACTTATTATTATAATTATTGAATGTATAGTAATTTAAATTTTAGATTAATACCTAATAATTTTAGATTGAATTCAATATTTACTATTAAAATTATTAGATATTAATAATTAATTTCTAATATATAATGTAACATTATATATTTAGGATGACTATTTATAAATCAATATTTAATTTAATGTATTATCTTATTATATATCAAATCAACAGTTTTAATTAATTCTAAACTTTTAAAAATAAATTATAAATATTTCTATATCAGATAGTTAATTGACTCATATAAATAATAATACATGTATAACCAATATCTACAAAGATACATAATTTTTCTAAATTCAAGCTACAGTTAACTAACTTCGTAAATATTAATAAAAGATTATTTATAAAGAACAAATAAAGAGCAATCTTATTCAAAATAAACTATCTAAATTTTATTTTTTTTTCTAAATAGAATTTAGAATCAATTTGTATTAACATATTTATAAATATCTTATAAAATCATATAACCTTACACAAGGTTATATGATTTTAAATATTTATTAACTTAATTTTATTACCATTATTATGACTAATTAACTGTATTAATTTAATAATTGTTATTAATGATTTTATAGATCGATCATATAGTTAATGTTAATTTATTATTTTTAATTTTCTTATTAAAAATAAATTAATCATTATTAAATAATTTTAATATAAATTATTTAATAATTTTAAGTATCTTAATAAGTATTATTGTATATAATAATGTATACTAGATATGAATATTTTATTTTTTAATACATTATGATTTTTATATCATTATTTTGTTTCTAAAGATTTCTAAAATTTGATTTTTTACTCACTAATTTTAAAAATTAAATTTATGTATTAAATTAAATTAAATTTATCTTTAGTACTATCTATAACTAAATAGGAATTTTAGTAGTGATCTATAAGCACTATTTAAGCTATAAAGACGCAGGTGTCAATATAAGCAATAGCAATATCTTAATTAATAATATAAAGAATATAGCAAGAAAAACTTATCGAACAGAATTAATCAATAATCTAAATGATTTTAGTGCACTTTTTGCCATACCTCAAAAATATAGAGAACCAATATTAGTTTCTAGCACCGATGGGGTAGGAACTAAATTAAGGTTGGTAATAGATTTTAAACGTCATGTAAGTATTGGTATTGATTTAGTCGCAATGTGTGTTAATGATATAATTACACAAGGTGCTGAACCAATTTTCTTTCTTGATTATTATGCTAGTAACAAAATAAATATTGATGTAGCTTCATCGGTAATTAATGGTATTGCTAATGGTTGTTTGCAAGCCGGTTGTGCCTTGATAGGAGGTGAAGTTGCCGAAATGCCAGATATGTATAAAAATGGAGATTATGATATAGTAGGGTTTTGTGTAGGTATAGTGGAAAAATCAAAAATCATAAGTAGTTCTCAAGTACGAGAAGGTGATGTATTAATTGCATTAGGATCTAGTGGCTTACACTCAAATGGATACTCACTAGTACGTAAAATAATTGAAATAAATCAAATTGATGTTAAGACAGAAGTATTAGATCATCAAACACTTATTGATAATCTATTAATGCCTACTCGAATTTATGTAAAAAATATATTACAATTAATTGAAAAAATAGATATACATGCTATTGCACATATAACCGGTGGTGGTTTTTGGGATAATATTCCAAGAATTTTACCAAAAGGTACACAAGCAATATTAGACGAAACTAGTTGGCAATGGCCATCTATATTTAAGTGGATACAAAAAATGGCTAACGTAAGCTACTATGAAATGTATCATACTTTTAACTGTGGAGTAGGAATGATTCTTGCTTTAAGTCAGCAAAATGCGAATCAAGCTATTCATTTTATGAAAAATGTAGGTGAAGAAGCATGGGAAATAGGAAAAATAAAAAGATCTACTAATACAGAAATAAAAAATAATGTAATTTTTACTTCATGAAAAAATTAGTTGTATTAATATCCGGAAATGGTACTAATCTTAAATCCATTCTTGTGGCGTGTGAAAATAAGTATATTAATGGCAATGTTGTTGCTGTATTTAGTAATACACCTAAAGCTTATGGTTTAATTTATGCAATAAGAGCAAATGTTCCTTATCATATTTTGACCATTAAAGATTTTGTTAATCGTAAAAAGTTTGATCAACAGTTAATTAAAAAAATTGATTTTTATTCACCTGATTTAGTAGTGCTTGCAGGATATATGTTAATTTTGAGTAAAGAATTTGTTGAACATTATTATAAACGTTTAATAAATATACATCCGTCTTTACTTCCTAAGTATCCTGGTCTTTATACTCATCGCCAGGTTTTACAAAATGGCGATAATGAACATGGCGCTACTGTACATTTTGTAACTGATAAATTAGATAGTGGCCCAATTATTTTGCAAACTAGAATACCTATATTAACAGGTGATACAGAAATAGAAATTATTAAAAAAGTACAACATAAAGAGCATATTATCTATCCTTTAGTAATTAAATGGTTTACAGAAGAACGTCTAAAAATGCATAAAAACAAAATCTGGTTAGATGATCTGATTATTCCTATTACTGGACTGGTTATATAATATTGATATAATTTATTGTTTAAATTGATTTAATCATTTATTATAACTTTAATGTAATTAAAGCTCAAAACTATGATGTATATATTATGTTTATTCGATTAAAATCATAAGGATTCTATTTTTCATCATTGCTCTTTGATAAAAATTTTAAAATAAAAGCTATGTAATATATTACAATTGATTATATAGGGAACAATTAAGGTATTTTATAAAAAATACCCTGAAATATACTTAATAACTTCTTTAATAATATAATATATACATGTTTTTAAACATTGTTATTAATTCACTCCCACTCAATTGTTGCTGGAGGTTTACCAGAAATATCATAAACTACTCTAGAAATACCATTGACTTCATTAATAATACGGTTTGAAACAAGTTCTAAAAAATTATAAGGTAAACGAGCCCACTGTGCTGTCATAAAATCAATAGTTTCAATAGCACGTAATGCAATAACCCAATCATATTTACGACTATCGCCCATAATTCCAACAGAACGTATCGGTAAAAATACAGCAAACGCTTGATTTATCTTATTATATAAATCTGCTTTATGCAATTCTTCTATAAAAATAGCATCAGCATAACGTAATAGATCACAATACTCTTTTTTTACTTCACCTACTATACGTACAGATAATCCTGGTCCTGGAAAAGGATGACGATATAAAATGTGATATGGCAAACCTAATTCTAATCCAATTTTATATACTTCATCTTTGAATAGTTCTTTTAAAGGTTCGACTAATCCTAATTTCATCTCTTTAGGTAAACCACCAACATTATGATGTGATTTAATCAAATGTGCATTCCCAATAGTACATGCTGCAGATTCAATAATATCTGGATAAGTAGTGCCTTGAGCTAACCATTTAACATCAATTAGCTTATTAGCTTCTTCATTGAAGATATCAATAAAAATGCGTCCAATGATTTTGCGTTTAATTTCTGGATCATGTTTGTTTGCTAATGCATCAAGGAAACGATTTTCTGATGAAATATGTAATATATTAATATCAAAATATTCATTAAACATATTCATAATGTGCTTAGCTTCGTTTAAACGAAGTAGGCCATTATCTATAAAAATACAAGTTAATTGATTACCAATAGCACAATGCAGTAAGGCTGCAGTTACTGAAGAATCTATTCCTCCTGATAATCCAAGAATCACGTTATCATTTCCTACCTGTTCACGAATACGATTAATTGTATAATCAATGATTTTAATAGGAGTCCAAAGAGATTTACATTTACAAATATTCTGTACAAAACGTTTAAGTATATATACTCCTTGCGTTGTATGTGTTACTTCTGGATGAAATTGTACACCATAAAAGTGTTTTTTTTCATTAGCTATAATTGCAAAAGGACAATTTTGAGTACGAGCTACGTTAACGAAATGCAATGGAATTGCAGTAACTTTATCACCATGGCTCATCCATACATCTAATAATGGTGAACCATTAGAGCTAACTGTATCTTTAATATCAGTAATTAGCATACTTTGATTAATAATTTCTACTTGAGTGTATCCAAATTCGCGTTTATTAGACTTTTCTACTTGGCCACCTAATTGCATCACCATAGTTTGCATACCGTAGCATATACCTAATACAGGTACACCTGCATTAAATACATACTCTGGTGCATTAGGACTATTTACTTTAGTAGTGCTTTCTGGACCTCCAGAAAGAATGATACCATTAGGGGAAAATTCACGAATTTGATTTTCATTAACTTTCCAACTAAAAAGTTGGCAATAGATACCTAGTTCACGTATATGACGTGCTACTAATTGTGTATATTGAGAACCAAAATCGATTATTAAAATACGATATTGATTAATATCTTCGATCGTCATAAACATTTTTCCAAACAATTGATTAAACCTATGAAAACTTATTTTATATTTAAATAAGTTTTAAATAATATTAAAGTTTTATAAGAAATAGTTAGGTGATTCTTTAGTAATAGTTACATCATGCACATGACTCTCATTAATACCAGCACTACTAATATGAACAAATTCTGCCTTAGTACGTAATTCATTAATGGTTGGACAACCTGTTAATCCCATACAGGAACGTAATCCTCCCATTTGTTGATAAATAATTTCTTTTAAATGACCCTTATATGCTACACGTCCTTCAATCCCTTCTGGTACTAACTTGTCAGTACTATTATTACCTTGAAAATAGCGTTCACAAGAACCTTTAGACATCGCACTTAAAGATCCCATACCACGATATGATTTAAATGCACGTCCTCGATAAAATTCAATTTCACCGGGTGATTCTTCAGTTCCTGCTAACATTGATCCTACCATGACAGCTACAGCACCAGCTGCAATTGCTTTTGCTATATCACCTGAAAAACGGATACCACCATCAGCAATAACTGGAACACCAGTACCTTCTAGTGCTGTCACTGCATCAGATATAGCGGTAATTTGAGGTACACCTACACCAGTAACAATACGAGTAGTACAAATAGAACCTGGACCTATGCCGACTTTAACAACACTTACTCCAGCTCTTGCTAATGCAAGAGCGCCTGCACCAGTAGCTACATTACCACCAACAATTCCTAAATTAGGATATTTACTACGAGTTGTACGAATAAATTTAAGAATATTTTCTGAATGACCATGTGATGAATCTATTAGTAGCAAATCAATTCCGGTTGCAACTAGTACATCAACTCTTTCAATGTTATCTTTTCCAGCACCTACTGCAGCTCCAACACATAATCTTCCTTGAATATCTTTACAGGCATTAGGCTTTTGTTTGGATTTTTGAAAATCTTTAACCGTAATCATGCCTAATAAATGAAAACTATTATTTACAACCAATGCTTTTTCAACACGATTTTCGTGCATTTTTTGCAAGACAACTTCACGCTCTTCATTTTCTTTAACTGTTACTAAACGTTCTCTTGGTGTCATTACCGCAGAAACGAACTTTGTTAAATCAGTTACAAAACGAACATCACGACTCGTGACAATACCTACTAATTTTTTGCTTATGTCAACTACTGGATAACCTGCAAAACCGTTACGTTTAGTTAGTTCTTTAACTTCTTTTAAAGTAGTAGTTGGTAATACAGTTTGAGGTTCAGTTACTACACCACTTTCATATTTTTTTACTTTACGAACTTCATCTGCTTGTTGCTCAATGGACATATTCTTATGAATAAAACCTAAACCTCCTTCTTGAGCTAATGCAATAGCTAGATTAGATTCAGTAACTGTATCCATAGCAGCAGACAGCATAGGAATACTTAGACGAATATCTTTTGTTAGCTGAGTACTAAGATCTACTATATTAGGCAAAGTAGTCGAATAGGCTGGAACGAGCAAAACATCATCAAATGTAAGTGCTTTTTTTATTATTCGTAACATGACAATATCTCAATTTAATTTCAATAAAAACATATGAATATTGCTACTGTATTGTGCAAATAGTAGCTAAAATTCTATTTTTTTTAAAAATTTTATTTTTTATCTAAAATATTAGAGTAATTAATTATATAATTTGTTTATAATTATTCAGTTTGAACTACGAATTATCACTTTTATATTGAAAAATAAAATACGAAAATATATTTAAAAAAATTAAAAGTATTGAATTTGAATAATCATCCAATTTAATATGTAATAAATTTAAAATTTATTATATATTTATATAACAATAAAATTCTATAATTTATCTTTAATAAAGATTATATAGATAATATCTAAATCTAGATAATTGCAATCTAATTTATTAGTAATTAATATATTTAAATTAAAACGAATAAAACTTAATTTCAGTAATGTACTACTTTACTTAATAAAATTGATAGTTTACATTATATTGAAATGTTTATTGTTATATAAATAGTTAATTAATTTGCTTTATAAAAAATAAAGTAACATTTATATTGTCTTATTTTTTATAAAAAATCTTACTTACCATTTTTTTTATGTATAATAAATTTATTATGTTTATGTTGATGCGTATGTTTTAATATATGATTCCTATTAATATAAGGATTTTTGCTCTCTTTAAAATTTATATAGATAGGAGTACCTTTAATATTTAGAGAACGACGAAAATAATTTATTAAAAAACGTTTATAAATTATGGGTATCTTTTTTACTTGATTTCCATGAATGATAATAATAGGTGGATTATGACCACCTATATGTGCGTATTTTAGTTTGATACGATGACCATGTATTAGAGGTGGCTGATGACTTTCTACAGCTAATTTCATTATTCTTGTTAACATCCCAGTATTCAAAGACTTGGTAGAATGTTGATAGCATTCAAGAATCGATTTAAATATTTTATCTACACATTGTTCATATAAAGCAGAAATAAAATGTACTTGTACGAAATCAAAGGAGCTTAAACGATAACTTATTGATTCTTTTATCTTAATTTTATTTTCTTTCGATACATCATCCCATTTATTAACTAGAATTACTAGAGAACGTCCATTATATAAAATAAAACTTAATAAAGATAAATCTTGGTCAACAATACCATTTAATGCATCAAGCATTAATATAACTACATTAGCATCTTTAATTGCTTGTAAAGTTTTTATGACTGAATTTTTTTCAATAGAACTCGTAATTCTGCTACGTTTACGTATACCAGCAGTATCTATAAGAATATATTGCCTACCGTGATATTTCATTGGTATATATATACTATCCCGTGTTGTACCTGGCATATCATAAACTACCATGCGATTTTCTCCAAGAAAACGATTGATAAGAGTTGACTTACCTACATTAGGTCGGCCAATAACTGCTAACTTAATTGGTATATTGTTTTGATTAATATCTTCTTTTTTAAGAAGAAAATATTTTTCTTTTTCCTTATTATTTTTATTTATTTCTAATTTCTTACTTATAGCAATATTTTCTTTTGTTTTTATCCATGGTAAGAGTACTACTTCCATTAAAGTAATTACTCCACTCCCATGTGATGCTGCAATTTGATAACATTTATTCAATCCTAGAGCATAAAATTCTAGACTAGCTATATTTTGATTTATTCCATCAGTTTTATTTACAACTAAAAAAATAGATTTATTAAGTGTTCTTAAATAATTAGCAATCTTTTGATCTTCTGGCATTAAACCATCTTTCGCATCTACCATAAACAGAACTACATCAGATTCTTTAATTGCTAATAAAGATTGATTTATACTATGTTTTTCTATATCTTTTCCATTATCACGAATACCAGCAGTATCAATAATAATAAATTCACATCCCTTTATATTAGCGCAACCATATTGACGATCACGAGTTAATCCTGGAAAATTTGCTACTAGAGCATTAGAGGTACATGTTAATCTATTAAAAAGAGTAGACTTTCCAACATTAGGACGTCCAACAATAACAATTATTGGTAACAACATGCACTTTTCCTTATTTTAAAATTAACACTTTAAATATAAGCTATATTTATTAGCTAAATAAACTAATAAATTATATTTACTATATAAAATAATTACTTATAAAATATATACAATTATATAAGTTATTTATCAGTAATAGCATAGAGCTTACCGTTCTTTGATTGTATAATGATTTTATCATCAACTACTAGTGCTTCACTATGAAATCCATTTTTGTCAAATTTTTGACTTAATATATACTTTCCATTATATTTATTAAACCAATATAGATAACCTTTTGTATCACCAAATATTAAGTAATTATGCATTAATACTGGAGCAGTTAATTGCCGATGAATTAATTTATTTTGTTGCCATAGAGTTAAACCGTCATTAATATTCAATGCTATTATATGATCATATTGATCAGTTAAATAAATATTGTCTGAATCGATAATTAAAGATTTTGCACCATCTATTTTTTTTTGCCATATGATTTTGCCATTAAGCAAATTTAAAGCTGCTAAATTTCCATTATAAGTTACTGCGTAAACTATTCCATTGATAATAATTGGATTTACATCAACATCTTTTATATAGTTATTCTCGGTGGAAGTCATTGAATTAGAAATATCTTGTTGCCAAATAAGCTGACCTTGCTTAATACCAACCAAATTTACACGACCCTTATCATCACCAATAATTATACAATCAAAAGCTACTACTGGAGCCGATTCACCACGCAATGATAACTGAGGCATACCAAGATCAACACTCCATTGAGTTTTACCATTAATTTGATTTAATCCTTGTAGCATTCCATTACTAGTATGTAGTACTACCATTTCATCGCTGACAGCGGGATCTGATAAAATTTCACCGCTTAATTGTGTTTTCCAAGCGATACTACCATCTTTTATATTAAGAGCGTAAATTCGACCTCTTTCGCTACCAATATAAAGATGATCACCATTAATAGTAATGCCACCAGACAATAATGCAGATATACTTTTTGAGAAAAAATTATTTTTTTCCGCAAGATTAATACTCCATTTTTCTTTTCCATCATATTCAGATAATGCTTTTACTATCCCAAATCTATCGGCTGC
Source organism: Pantoea sp. Mhis (assembly GCF_009830015.1). NCBI lineage: Bacteria > Pseudomonadati > Pseudomonadota > Gammaproteobacteria > Enterobacterales > Erwiniaceae > Pantoea > Pantoea sp. Mhis. Next base: position 14,813 of record NZ_SZZX01000006.1, read on the forward strand.
ATATATAATGTTATTATGACAAATAGGATGTAAATTTGAGTCAAAATCACCTATACCTTTTCCTATAGAAGTAACCCATATAGTTTTAGGTGACAGATCATTTTTTAAGTTTGACGATGGAGTAATTTGTTCTATACTTTCTTCACTTCTAAGTAATGAACAGCCACTTATAAATATTAATAAAATTAAATTAAGTAATTTATAATTACGTAATTGCATGTGAGCTCTCTTAATTAATTGAATTTAAATTTATATATTTGTTAAATTGTTATGTACTATGAAAAAGTAAGCAATAAATTGACCATTTTTAAATAAAATATAAGATATAATATGGTGTTTTTATATTGGCTAAATTACCTTAAAAGTAAGGTAAATCCTATAGCGTAAATATACCTTAATACGTTATTTATCTTGTTTTAAATAAATTAATATATAAATATTATTCCTCTATATATAACTAAATATATATACAAGATGTCAAATCTTATTAATTTATATTTATAGTTATGTTATGAATAATTCATTTCTATGTAACTATGTTTATATAAATACTTTATAGATTATTTAATATTAAATAGGGTATGATCTAATAATATTTTTAAAACATTAATGTCTAGATCATTGTTTATTAAAATATTATAGTAATATACGTAAATTTGTTAAAAGATCTCGTTGATTAACGGTCTGTTGAAAACCGGTAAGCATATTTTTTATCAAAATTTGCTCTTTTTTAATTTCATTTTCACCTAAAATTAACACAATTCGTGCACCATATTTATTTGCATTGGAAAATTGTTTTTTTAACTTTCCACCCTCTAAATTAACTATAAGTTTTAATGTAGGCTCAGCATCACGTAATTTTTCTACAAGCTGTATTGCAATAGATTGCATCTTTTGATTTAAAATAATAAAATATATATCAATATTACTTATTAGATTAATGTTTGGTTTGATGATTTTTATGAGTAATACTAAACGTTCTAGTCCCATAGCAAATCCTATAGAATATGTTGTTCTTCCTCCTAATTGTTTTACTAAACCATCATAACGTCCTCCTCCACAAATAGTATGTTGAGATCCAAGCTTTGTAGTAACCCATTCAAATACAGTACGATTGTAGTAATCTAGACCACGTACTAAATTGTTATTAACATGATATTTGATATTCATATCATCTAATAAAGAACATAAATTATTAAAATGTTCTCGAGAATCTGTATCTAAAAACTCATTTAAAGTTGGCATATTTTTTAAAAGTTTTTGTATATCGGGATTTTTACTATCAAGAATACGTAAAGGATTAGTATACATACGACGCTTGCAATCTATATCTAATAGATTCTGATGCTTTTCCAAAAAAGACACTAACTCACTACGATATTTAGTACGTGTTTCTAATGAACCGATAGAATTGAGTTCTAAATCTAGATATTCAGTAATACCTAAAGCTTTCCACCATCTAGCAGTCAGCATAATTAACTCTGCGTCAATACCAGGACCTTGTAAACCAAATATTTCTACTCCTATTTGATGAAACTGACGGTAGCGACCTTTCTGTGGACGTTCATATCGAAACATTGGCCCTATATACCAAAAGCGTTGTTCTTGATTTAGTAGTATTCCATGTTCAATTGCAGCACGTACGCAACCAGCAGTACCTTCAGGACGTAATGTTAAACTTTCTCCATTACGATCCTTAAAACTATACATTTCTTTTTCAACTACATCAGTTACTTCACCAATAGCTCGACTAAATAAAGAAGTATGCTCAACAATTGGTAAGCGAATTTCGCTATATCCATAACTATTTAATATTTGTTTTAAAGTATTTTCAATACATTGCCAAATTGCAGTATCTACGGGTAGATAATCTTTCATACCTCGAACTGCTTGAATATTTTTTGCCACATTAAAATTCCTTTAGCATATATAAGAATATGTATTCTATTAAATAATCAAAAGTTAAAATACATAATACGTGTTATAAATAAAAGGAAATTATTTAATTTATTTATCCAATTGTTGTGTTTTTATAATATTATTCTTATCTATTAGAGCAGCTTTATTTCGAATCAAACCTTCTAGCTGATTAACCATCTCATGATTATCAATGCGATAACACTGACGTACGCCGTTTACATAGACACCACTTGTCTTATGACCTCCTGTTACCCCTAGAGTGGATAACATAGCTTCTCCTGGACCATTGACTATACAACCAATGATAGATACATCCATTGGAGTAGTAATATCTTCTAAACGATTTTCTAGTGCATTGACTGTTTCAATAACATCAAATTCTTGTCGTGAACACGTTGGACAAGCAATAAAATTAATACCACGTAATCGGATTCGTAAAGAATTTAAAATATCATAACCAACTTTCACCTCTTCTATAGGATTAGCTGATAGCGAAATGCGTAGAGTATCACCTATACCTTGTAATAGCAGTAAGCTTAATCCAATAGCTGATTTAACTGCACCTGCACGTGCGTTACCAGCTTCAGTAATTCCAATATGTAATGGTTGTTCAATAGCTTTAGCTAACATATTATATGCTTCAATTGTTAGATAAATATCTGAAGACTTGATACTTACCTTAAAGTTTTCAAAGTTGAGGCGATTAAAATAATCAATTTGTCGCATAGCTGATTCAAATAAATCTTGTGGTTTTAGTTGACTGTATTTTTTTTGAAAATCTTTACCCAAAGAACCAGCATTAACACCAATTCTAACTGGAATATTATAATATCGAGCACAATCTACTACTTCACGAATACGTTGAGTATTACCAATATTACCTGGATTAATACGTAGGCAATCTGCGCCATATTCAGCTGCTTTTAATGCAATTCGATAATCAAAGTGGATATCTGCTACTAATGGTGTATTAATAATTTGTCTTTTAATTAATTTAAATGCTTCAGCTGAAGCCATAGATGGTATAGCTATACGAACAATATCTACACCTACTCGCTCTAAATTACGAATTTGATCGACTGTATTTTCCACGTCTGTAGTAATAGTGTTCGTCATTGACTGAACACTAATTGGTGCATCATCACCAATAGGTACTTTTCCAACATAAATTCTCTTAGATTTACGACGAGTAATAGATCCTAAATGATACATATTTTCACCTATACATAGCAGTTTTAAAAAAAACAAACTGTACGTTATTAAAAAGTTAATTTTAAAATTAGTTAAATATTTTTAATATAAATATTTAAATTAAGTTAATGAATTTAAAAATTTATATTTGTTCAGGAAGGTAAATCAATTTTTAAATGATATGAAAAAATAAAATATATTTAATTGTCTATATATTCAAAATCCTTTAATAATTATTTCGATTAATTTGAATATTTAAAATTAATATAGTATTTTAAACGAATTATTTTATTATTGAGATCTTTTATAATTTTTGCTACTGAATACTGTATTTACAAATTTATTGTTTAATATAGTTATGATTATAAAACTTTACTAAAAAACATATATTACTAATTAAATTTTAATTTAAAGAATTTAATTAATAATATTAAGTACTCTATCAAGAGTAGATACAGTACTTTACGTACTATATTTAGTATATAACTTATTTTAGTTAAATACATGATTATTCAATTGTATTTTAAAAAATTATTTAATTGAGCTTAAATCATAAAAATAATCCTAATTCTAGTATAATTTTATATTTTAAGTTGCATATAGTATATCTACTATATAAGATTTAGATATGAATATATTATATTTTATTTTTTAAAGTAGTACTTAAATATATGTTTTACATACATAAAATTAGTAAAATTTTTTATAAAACATATATAATCTGTTATCTACTGAATAAAATTCAAATTACGCTTAGTCTGTATAAATTACTAATTAGTAAAATTACTGTCATCGATCATAAAAATTCTCAAATAAGCAAAATACATTGTATAATTGATTACTATTTTAATGTAACTATAATTAGTCATATAAGTTAACAAAATAAATTATATATTAAAATTAATCATCACATATTCTTTTATGAAAAAAGATTCAATTATTTTATTTTATGGATGTAATTTTATATATTTAATTTTTAAAATTTAAAATATCAGTTGTTATATGGATTTATATTAAATAATAATAAATTATTTCTATATTATGTTTTCATTAATAAAATTTAATTATTACATATATGTAATATATCTAAATTAATTTTTATTATAGTTATCCATTTGAAATTATTTTCATGTTATTAGATAAAATACGTTCCCTTGTCCGATCTATAATGTTGCCAGCTAATTGACCACAAGCTGCATAAATATCATTACCGCGTATTTTTCGAATAATAGTAATTAAACCGTAGGATGTTAATATTTTTATAAAATTATTAATACGGATATCAGAGCTACATTTATATGTAGCGCCAGGAAATGAATTCCATCTAATTAAATTAATTTTGCATGGAAGATCTTTCAATAATTTTGCTAATTCATGTGCATGATGTATATGATCATTTACCTGATTTAACAGAACATACTCAATAGTAATTCCATTATGATTAGCATTAGATTTATTCATGTAATGTTTTGCTGCATTAAGTAAACTCTCAATGTTATATTTTTTATTAATTGGCATAATTTGATTACGTAATTCGTTATTTGGAGCATGTAATGAGATTGCTAAAGAAACATCTATTAAATCTGCCAACATATTAATAGCAGGTACTATACCAGCAGTAGAAATAGTAATATGACGCTTTGATAAAGCAAAACCAAACTTATCTAGCATAATTTTAACTGCTGGTACTAAATTATGTAAATTTAGTAATGGTTCTCCCATTCCCATTATTACAATATTAGTAATTGATTTTTTTTGAATATTTTTAGAATTATTAATAATTTTACCTGCATTCCAAATCTGTCCAATAATCTCTGAGACTTTTAAATTTCGATTAAATCCTTGTTTTGCTGTTAAACAAAAATTACACTTTAATGGACACCCTATCTGTGAAGAAATACATAATGTTGTATGATTTAATGTTGGAATGCATACTGTTTCTATTAATTGCTCATCTATAAGCATTGCCCATTTAATAGTACCATCGCTAGAATGCTTTTCTTCTATAAATTTTGGAGTATGAATTTCAGCACATTGTGTAAGGAGATTACGTAATGTTTTATTAATATTAGTCATTTGTGTAAAATCATTGCAATAATAACGATATATCCATTGCATTACTTGTGCAGCACGAAACGGTTTTTCTCCAATTTTTAGAAAAAAATTACACATTTGTTGATAATTTAAATTTAAGAGATTAATTTTTTCTTTTTTAGGAAAAATAAATTCAGCAGGGATAAACGATGACATCTTAATTTATTTAATTTACCTACTTTTGATTATGTTTATATATATTACCGTTTAATTATAGAATTTTTATAAGAAAAACATATTTATATATAGAAAATTTAATTTAAAAATAAAATAATTATATTACATATTGTTTTTTAAATTAAATTTTAAGTAACACGCATATAAATTTCTTCTTCACTAAAAAAATAAGCAATTTCACGTGAAGCAGATTCTATTGAGTCAGACCCATGAATTGCATTTTCAGTAATGTTATCAGCAAACTTAGCCCTTAACGTATCAGGTAGTGCATTTTTAGGATTAGTGGATCCCATTAATACCCTTTGGCGATGTATAGCATTTTCACATTCAAGTACAGATACTACAATAGGACCAGAAATCATAAAATTTACTAAATTAGTAAAAAACGAACGATCTTGATGTTCTGAATAAAATCCTTCAGCTTGTTCTTTAGTTAATTGTAACATTTTGATTCCAATAATTTTAAATCCTGAGTTTTCAAAACGATTATAAATAGCACCAATTAAATTTTTAGCAACAGCGTTCGGTTTAATAATAGAAAGAGTACGTTCAATTACCATAATGACCTCTAATTAATGTTTTTAAAAAATTTTATATATATATATATTATCTTTGGTTTTTTATAAATTTAACAGGTTTTTATAAAACTTATTTTATATTTAAAAAATTAAATTTACATTCACTATTTATAAATATTAAATATTATTAGATAATACAGTCACAATTATCAATATAAATTCATTATAAATAAAATTTATATTAACACATAAATTTAGCATATATTTATTATTATAATAAAATAAAAACAATAAATATAATTATTATTTAAATTTATATAATAATCATATTTATAGAAATCTATTTTTAATTTTAAATAAAATTTTTAATTTTATTTAAAATTAAAAATAATTGGATGTTAAATAGTTTAAAGATTGTAGTCGCATAACTGTCTTATTAACTTGATTAACAACATAATCAATTTCTTCTTCAGTATTAAATCTTCCAAAAGAAAAACGTATTGAATTATATGCTAATGATTGTTTAATACCCATAGCTAGTAATACATATGAAGGTTCTAGACTAGCTGAATTACAAGCGGAACTAGACGATAAAGCTAAATCTTTTAATGCTATCATTAATGATTCTGCTTCTATATGTTTAAAACTAATATTAACAATATTAGGTATACACATTTCTAATGAACCATTAATACTAATGTTTTTAAGTTTACTAATACCGTACAAAAAGCGTTCACGCAATAATTTAAATCGTACCATTTCATTTGTTATTTCTTCATGTGCAATACGATATGCTTCACCCATACCAACAATTTGATGAACTGGTAAAGTACCAGAACGTATACCACGTTGATGATCACCACCATGTATCTGAGCGTTAATTTTTATATGCAATTTACGACGTATCCATAAAGCACCAATACCTTTTGGTCCATAAAGTTTATGTGCTGAACAAGATAGTAAATCAATAGGTAAATTACTAACATCAATAGGAAGCTTTCCGATGCTTTGTGTTGCATCTACATGAAATATAATATTATTCGTATGACATACATTTCCAAGAGACTCTATGTTCTGAATTACACCTGTTTCATTATTTACATGCATTAGTGAAACTAATATTGTATTTTCACGTAATGCTGATTTTAGCATATCAGAATTAATTATTCCATCAACTCTAGGTTTTAAAAAAGTTACTTCAAAACCTTTATTCCTAAGATATACACAACTATCAAGTACTGATTTATGTTCAGTTTGACTAGTTATAATATGTACATTACGTGAATTATTAAATTGAGTTATACCTTTAATTGCTAAATTATTAGACTCTGTTGCACCTGAAGTAAAAATAATTTCTCTTGGATCAGCGTTAATTAACTTAGCAATTTGTTGACGTGAAATGTCTACAGCTTCCTCAGCTTGCCATCCAAAAGAGTGAGTGCGAGAAGCAGGATTACCAAAAATTCCATCCACAGTAAGATAACGCATCATTTTATCAACAACTCGCCTATCCACAGGGGTAGTCGCTGCATTATCTAAATAAATCGGCAATTGTATCATATACATACTCCATATAAATATGATTTCTTTTTATTTTAAATAATTCATATTAAATTTTAATTTTAATATTATGTTATAAGTATAATATTTAATAATATAGTATATTACTACAAGCGTAATTAATTTCTTTATTAAGGCAGAAGATACTAATTTTAAAAAAAAATATAATTTATTGACATTACGAATAAATATAGACTGAACATTATGTAATTGATAAAATCATAATAAAAATTGGTATATCTAAATAAGACAACTAACATTTTGTTAAACTTATATCTTTCAGGTAATATTATTACCATGATACATATCATATTATATATATAAATTGAAATTAAGAAAATAATTTAATAATTGACTGTATAGATCAAATTAATCATATTAATTTTATATAAAAAGTTAATTTATTAGTTAAATAAATTTAATACTTAATTTTTTATTAGCTTAGTTAGATATTAACTAAATATTGAGTGAGAAACATTAATGCACCCGATGCTAAACATCGCTGTGCGTGCTACACGTAAAGCTGGAAATTTTATTGTAAAAAATTATGAAATACCAAATTCTATAGAAGACTACTATAATAATCGTAATCATCTTGTTACAAGTATTAATCGTGATGCAGAACACTTAATTATAGAAGTTATTCGTAGATCTTATCCTCAACATTGTATTTTTTCTAAAGTAAATGGTACAATAACTGGACAAAATAAAGATATCCAATGGATCATAGATCCATTGGATGGTACTGCTAACTTTATTAAAAGATTTCCACATTTTTCTATTTCTATTGCTGCACAAGTGAAAGGTCGAACAGAAATAGCAGTTATTTATGATCCAATACGAAATGATCTTTTTACTGCAGTACGCGGCCAAGGAGCTCAGCTCAATGGATGTCGTTTACGCGGAAGTAATATACATGATTTGGAACATACTACTTTAGTAACTGCTTTTCCTAATTTTGATTTAAGACAACAAGCGCAAACTTATTTTAAATTAATTAGCAAATTATTTACTCAATCTGTTGAATTTCGTTGTACTGGAGCATCAGCACTAAATTTAGCTTATGTAGCTTCTGGATGTGTAGATGGATATTTTGAAATTGGTTTAAAACTCTGGAATTTTGCAGCAGGTGAATTATTAGTGCGTGAATCTAGTGGTATTGTTACTGATTTTAATGGCACTCATAACTATATTAGTTCCGGTAATATTGTAGCCGGAAATCTTCGCATCGTAAAAAATTTATTACTAAATATACGATGATAAAATACGTTACAAAAAAGCGGCTATTTAAGCCGCTTTTTTTGTGTAAATCTACTCATCATGACACTCATTTTGATTGAGTTGATTACGTCTACCTATACGTCCCATCATAGCAGCTAAAATTGATTCAATTACTAACATGAAAAAAGCATACCAACTCATTTTTGCGGTAACAGATGTTGCTTGATAAGCTGTTTCACGTGCTGCTTGTTCTGCCTGATGCTTTAATTTATACAGTTTTTCAGATTGTAATTCTGATTTTTCAGACCCTAACATATTTTTAAATTCATTTTGTAAATTATCAACATTAGTATTACGTAATTTTTCTTGTACCATATTGGATATAGGAGAAGCTATAACTGATAAACTACGACCAAAAGCATTTGCACCAGCTCCAATAACATTAAAAGCACTACCAATTAAGTTACTAGCAAGCAAAATTGCTAACCATAATGCAATGATGGTACTAACCCCAAACATTAATAAACCATGTAACGCTCCTTCATGCGGCGCAAGTCTTCCAGCTATATAACTACCAACTACCGTAGAAATTAGCATATTTAAAGCAGTCCAAACTAATGCTCCAATACCAAGATGTTGAAAAGATTTTTGATCTTGATACCAATCAACACTAGTTGCTCCAATAGCAGTGCCAAGTAAAGCTAACAAAATATGCACGATTAAAGCAGCAATCACTCCAGCAAAAATAGCACTCCAAGAAATACGTTTTAAACAGAATCCTGCATTAGTTTCATGGACAGTATCTCTGTTACCATTTTTAATCCAAGTTTCATGCATAATGTTTCTCCTCGTGATGAAGACCAATTAATCATCATTTAATAAAATGATTTTAAATTAGCTACTATTATTCAGCGTAGACAGAGAAATCTATTTTCACCAGCAAATCTGCAATGTTTATTTTTAAATAAACTGTATTTATAAAATAATAATTTAATATTCAAGCTTTAATAAAATATTTTCTTAACTAATTTTAAAAAATTATGTAATTAAAATAATAATAAAATTTTATATAAGTTGTATTAATATTTTAATGGATGAAAAATAAACCATGATTGATATAACATTTATAATATTAAATAAAAACATAAGATTTATTAAGATATTAAATTTATTTAATCTTTATCTATTAAAATGTATCAACTATAAACAGGGAATTTTAAGCAAAGATTTAATACTTTTTGTTTTATAGTATCAATAGCAATTTTATTATTTACATTATCTAGTATATCAGCTATCCAACTAGCAAGTTCCCTAGATTCTGTAATTTTAAAACCACGTCGAGTAATAGCTGCTGTACCTATACGTATACCAGAAGTAATCAAAGGATTTTTGAAATCATCAGGAATACTGTTTTTGTTAATAACAATATTAGCTTTACTCAAAGCACCATTAGCTTCCTCACCTGTTAGGTTTTTATTTATTAAATTCACTAAAAATAGGTGATTATAAGTTCCTCCAGAAACAATAACATAACCACGTTCAAATAATATTTTTACCATTATTTTAGCATTATTTAAAACTTGTTGTTGATATTCCTTAAAATCTATTTCCATTGCTTCTTTAAATGCAACTGCTTTACCTGCAATAACATGCATTAATGGACCTCCTTGTATACCAGGGAAAACTGCAGCATCTAGCTTTTTATATAATTTTTCATCACCATTTTTTGCTACAATTAGTCCACCCCTAGGTCCAGCTAGAGTTTTATGAGTGGTAGAAGTCACAACATGTGCATAAGGAACTGGACTTGGATATAGGTCTGCAACAATTAAACCAGCAATATGTGCCATGTCAACAAATAAATAAGCTTTTATTCCATCAGCTATTTCCCTCATTTTAGCCCAATTACATATACCGGAATAAGCAGAAAATCCTCCTACAATCATTTTAGGCTTATGCATTTGTGCTAAACAATTTAATTCATCATAATTAATTTGACCAGATTTATCTAAACCATAAGAAATAACCTTATATATTTTTCCAGATAAATTTGCTTTAGAACCATGAGTAAGATGACCACCGTGTGTTAAGCGCATACCAAGTATGGTATCGTTTGGTTTTAATAATGCTGCATAAACAGCAAAATTAGCTTGTGAACCAGAATGAGGTTGTACGTTAGCATAATCAGCATCAAATAATATTTTTGCACGATTAATTGCTAATTGTTCAACTATATCAACATACTTACATCCACCATAATAACGTTTATTAGGATAACCTTCTGCGTATTTGTTAGTTAAATGTGAACCTTGTGCTTGCATAACTCGTGGGCTAACATAATTTTCAGAAGCAATTAATTCAATATGTTGTTCTTGACGTATTTTTTCTTGTTCCAATGCTTGCCATAATTCAATATCATAGTTAGCAATATTCATAGTATTTTTTAGCATATTATATCCTAACTTAAATAACTAAAATTCAAAATAATTTGATTTACCTACAGACTAAACTTAGGTCTATAAATTAAATAAATTTAATAAATATATAATATAGATTAAATATTATTTTTAGTAATAATTTTAGTATTTAATTAATATTAAATGCTATATATATCTATGAGTAACAAATTAAATCTTTAATTTACTTTTAAAAAGATTTTAAATTAAATTTAATAAAAAATTACATATTAATATCAATAAAAATTTTAAACAGTTAAGTAATATGATATATAATATCAGTAAATTTAGTAAATCAATTCAATTTTGTTAAAAAATGTTTTTTTAAGATAATATATATTGTTACAATTTATTTTTTAACTTAGATGCTTAATAGCATTACGAAAAATACGCATCCATGGACCATCTTCACCCCATTCTGTTGGATACCAAGAATTATTAATGCTACGAAATACTCTTTCAGGGTGAGGCATCATAATAGTTACGCGTCCGTTTGTATTAGTAACTGCAGTAATACCATTTGGTGAACCATTAGGATTAGCTGGGTAATTTTCTGTTGTTTTCCCAAAATTATCAATAAATCGCATAACTACCAATTTATTTTTTTCTAATTCAAATAGATGCTGATTATTACGAACTTCAACCAATCCTTCAGAATGTGATACTACGATAGGTATACGCGAACCTATCATTCCATCTAATAATAAAGATGGACTATCATTTACTTCTACTAAACTGAAACGTGCTTCAAAACGTTGTGATTGATTAAGTACAAAACGTGGCCATAATTTGCTTCCAGAAATTAATTCTCGTAAATTAGAAAGCATTTGACAACCATTACATACTCCAAGGGCTAACGTTTGTGAACGTTGAAAAAATTTTTCAAATTCATTGCGCACCCGTTCATTAAATAAAATAGACTTTGCCCAACCTTCTCCAGCTCCTAATACATCTCCATAAGAAAAACCACCACATGCTACTAACATATGAAAACTATTTAAGTTATAATTATTTGAGAACAAATCGCTCATATGTACATCAACAGAATTAAAACCTGCACGATGGAATGCAGCTGCCATTTCTACGTGTGAATTAATGCCTTGTTCACGCAATATAGCAATTTTTGGACGTTTTCCTAAAACAATCATTGGAGCAGCAATATCCTGTTCAGGATTAAAACTTAAAAATACGTTTAGGCCAGGGTCACTATTATTTTTTTTAGCTTCATATTCTTGATCAGCACATATTGGATTATCACGTATACGTTGCATCTGCCATGTTGTTTCAGCCCACCAAGTACGCAAAATAGTACGACTCTCATTGTATACTAAATTGCTACCATAACGAATTACAAAATTATCGCCAGGTAAAGCGTATCCAATAACATGAAAATTTGAGATTATTCCATGATTAGAAAAGATTTTTTTAATAAAATAAAGATCATCTTTTTTTATCTGCAATACCGCTCCTAATTCTTCGGTAAAGAGTATTGCTAATATATCACTACCTAATTCTGAAATATCGACCTCAATACTGCAATGACCCGCAAAAGCCATCTCTGCTAATGTCACTAATAATCCACCATCAGAACGGTCATGATAAGCTAATAATTTTTGATTATTTACTAACTTTTGGATCACATTAAAAAAATTAGCTAATTCTAGAATATTACGAACATCAGCTGGTTTATCTCCTAATTGACGATAGACTTGAGATAATGCAGTTGCACCAAGAGTATTTTTTTTACTACCTAAATCTATTAATACTAGAAGATTATCTTTATTTATTTGTAATTGTGGCGTAATACTTCTACGTACATCTTCAATTCGTGTAAATGCAGTAATCACTAATGATAAAGGTGCAGTCATTTCACGTAATTCATTGCCTTGCTGCCAACATGTTTTCATAGACATAGAATCTTTACCAACAGGTATGGTGAGACCTAATGTAGGGCAAAATTCTTCGCTTATTGCTTTTACAGCTGCATATAAACCAGCATCTTCTCCAGGATGACCAGCTGCAACCATCCAATTTGCAGATAATTTTACCTGATTTAATGAACCGATCATATTAGCAGCAAGATTAGTTAAAGCTTCTGCAATAGCTAAACGGCTGGAAGCCTCAAAATCAAGTAGTGCAACTGGTGCTCGTTCACCTATAGCAAATGCTTCTCCATAATAACTATCAAAGCTAGCTGTTGTTATTGCACAATTTGCAATAGGAATTTGCCAAGGACCTACCATTTGATCACGTACAACCATACCACTAACACTTCTATCATTAATAGTTACCAAAAAAGTTTTTTCAGATACACTAGGTAAATGTAATATGCGGTATACAGCATCTTTTATAGTGATATGTTGACGTTGTAATGTATTTTTTTTTGCTTGCTTAGTAATTACATTACGTACTATTTGGGATTGTTTATTTTTGTCTATTAAAATTTTAATAGGTATATCAATTGGTTTATTACAAAAATAATTATCAAGAAGCGTTAAATGTTTATCTTTAGTACTATCACCAATTATTGCATAAGGTGCTCGTTCACGTTGACAAATTAAATCAAATAGCGTTAAATTCTCTGATTTTATAGCTAATACATAACGTTCTTGAGATTCATTACACCATATTTCTAATGGATTCATACCAGTTTCATGAGTTAAAATATCACGTAGATTAAAACATCCTCCACATTTTCCATCATTGATTAATTCTGTTATAGCATTAGAAAGACCACCTGCACCTACATCATGAATAAATATAATTGGATTATCTTCACCCATTTGCCAACAGCGGTCTATTACTTCTTGGCAACGTCTTTCCATTTCTGGATTACCACGCTGTATAGAAGAAAAATCAGCTTCTGTATTAGATTGGCCAGAAATTATAGAGGAAGCAGAACCTCCACCTAAACCAATATTCATTGCTGGTCCACCTAATATAATTAGCTTAGATCCAATAGTAATTATGCCTTTTTTAATATGTTTAGTTTGTATATTGCCAATACCACCTACCAACATAATAGGCTTATGATAACCACGTAGTTCAATACCATTATGACTATTTACTTTTTCTTCATAAGTACGAAAATAACCATTTATAATTGGACGACCAAATTCATTATTAAACGCTGCACTACCTAATGGACCATCAATCATAATATCTAATGCAGTTGCAATATGATTTGGTTTACCGAAAAACTCTTCCCATGGTTGCTTAAAACCAGGAATACAGAGATTAGATACCGAAAAACCTACTAAACCAGCTTTAGGTTTACCACCACGTCCAGTTGCTCCTTCATCTCGAATTTCACCTCCTGCACCAGTTGCTGCACCTAACCATGGTGAAATTGCTGTTGGATGATTATGAGTTTCTACTTTAATTAATATATGAGAAGATTCTTGATGAAAATCGTAATTACCATTTAATATATTAGGATAAAATCTTCCAACTTTTGAACCTTCTATAACTGCAGCATTATCTTTATAAGCAGATAAAATATATTTTGGATGCTTTTCAAAAGTATTTTGAATCATTTTAAATAATGATTTATCTTGTTTTTTACCATCAATAATCCAATGAGAATTAAAGATTTTATGGCGGCAATGCTCAGAATTAATTTGTGCAAACATATACAATTCGACATCATTTGGATTACGACCTAATGTATAAAACACATCTAATAAATAGTTAATTTCATCGTCCGATAACGATAAATTTAATATGCTGTTAGCATCTTCTAATGCTGAACGTCCCATGGACATGATATCAAAATTTTTCATCGGTCGAGGTTGATAATAAGAAAATAATTGGTATGCATCTTCAAAATTATCTAATACATTTTCTGTCATACGATCATGTAAGATATTTAATAAAATTTGGTGCTGTTCTTTAGTAAGATTTTCTGATTCTACATAGAATACTGTGCCTCTTTCTAAACGATTTATTTGTGATAAATTGCAATTATGCACAATTTCAGTAGCTTTAGAGGACCATGGTGAAATGGTACCAAAACGAGGAATAACTAAGAAAAAAAGTCCTTTAAAAAAATTTTTTTCTATAAAAGAAGGTCCATATGTTAGTAATTGCTTTAAACGAATTTGATCTCTTATATTAAGGGATGTTTTGAGATCTACAAAATGAACATATTCAGCATAAATATCACTGATTGGTAAATTAGCTTTTTGTAAAGAATGTAGTATTTTTTTTAAACTAAATGTAAAAAAAACTGGTGAACCTCTTAAAATTTCTATCATCAAAACTTTCTCATTTTTTATCTAAAACTTTTAATTATCTACATTTAAATAGATATCAATAATTATATAACTCAATTTAAATAAATATATTTTAAAATTTTTATACATTTATACTGTATAAAATACATGTTCTTCTATAATTAATTAAATTAGAATCTAAATATTTTGATAATATATAAACGTAAAGATTATATATTAATATTTTATTATATATAATATTGATATTTATTTTTATAGTAATAAATCATATATTTTATATTTAAAACAAAATTATAATTATTTAATGAGATTAAATCTAAAAGTGTATTTTTTTTCTTTCTCGACATAAACGAAAAAAGTTTTTTAAAACTATTGAACATTCATCAGCCATAATATTATGATCAATTTTAATATGATGATTTATATTTAAATTATTTATTAAATCCATTTTTGAGTTCATTAAACTATTCTTTTTATCTTTAGTTCCATAAACAAGACGTGAGATACGGCTATGTATCATAGCTCCCATACACATTAAACAAGGTTCTAAAGTTACATATAATGTAGTTTTAAGTAAGCGATAGTTCTTTAAAATTTTACCACCTTGCCTTAATGCTATGATTTCAGCATGAGCAGTAGGATCATACTGACTAATTCGTTGATTCCAACCTTCACCGATAACTTTTTCATCTTGAATCAATACGGCACCAACTGGTACTTCACCTTGTTTTTGAGCATAGTCTGCTAATTTAAGAGAGTAAATCATCCAATTTATATCAATTTGTGATATCACACAGTTTATTCCTAAATAAATTTAATAAAATTATCTATATAATAGATATTACACAATGAATAAATATAGATATATCTATATTTATTAAATAGTTATAATATAATTGATATTAATATTACTTCTATTATGATATATAGATTCATAATTAATTTTATAATAAAAGTGTAAAAAATACTGAGTTAACTAGTACAATTAACAATTAGTAATATTGGGTTATTTAATTTAAATCTATTTTAAATATAATGTGTTAAATTATATTTAATTTTCAATAATTACAATTGCACAAGTATAACAACGTTCATCACTTAGTGTAATATGAACTTTATTAACTCCTAATTGTTTAGCGATAAATTTCGCTAAGTTTAAAAAACGCAATTTTGGTTTACCTAATATATCATTATATAATTCAAACTGATTAAAATTTATTCCTTTACTTATTCCAGTGCCAAAAGCTTTTGCGGCCGCTTCTTTTGCGGCAAAATGTTTAGCAAGAAAACGTATAGGTTGTGTATTTTGTTTATATAGTTGCCATTCTAAAGTACTTAAGATACGTTTACCCAAACGATCTCCTAAACGTTCAAATATTCTTGCAATACGCTTAATTTCTACAATATCATTTCCTAGTCCAATAATAGCCATCATTATTACCTAACTACTCGAATTAAATTTTTCATATCTTTAATGGCATTACTCATTCCATAAAATAATGCTCGACTAATAATAGCATGGCCAATATTTAATTCATATATTTCAGGTAAAGCCGCGATAGGCTGTACATTATGATAATTTAAACCATGCCCAGCTTTAACCTTTAAATTGAGGCTAACTGCAAATTTTGCCGCTTCATGTATACGTTTCAATTCAGTATGATGTATTTGATGTTTATATGCTTCTGCGTATAAACCGGTATGAATTTCAATATACGTCGCTCCAGCATTAGCTGCTGCCTCAATTTGACGATAATCAGGATCGATAAATAATGATACTAAAATACCCACAGATCTTAATCTTTGTATTGCAATTTTAATTGTAGAGATTTGACCTAATACATCTAATCCACCTTCAGTAGTGATCTCTTGACGTTTTTCAGGAACAAAACAAATAAAATAAGGTTTAGTATAATAAGCAAAATTAATTAGTTCATTTGTTAATGCTATTTCTAAATTCATATGTGTTTGAATTGTACTACAAAGAATATGTATATCACGTTCAGTTATATGACGTCGATCTTCGCGTAAATGAACTGTGATGCTATCAGCACCGCATTGTTCAGCAATAAATGCAGCTTGTACTGGATCTGGATAATGGGTACCACGGGCATTACGTACAGTAGCGATATGATCAATATTAACACCTAATAATAACTCAGCCATGATTATACCTCTATTTAGATAAATATTTATCTATCTCAACTTATACTTGCTGAGTATGATGATATTATAAAAAATATTTTTTAACATTTTCAACATAAATTACTCATAATAAATTTTATTAAAAAAATAGATATAAAAAATGTATTATTTGATTTTATCAAGTTTTTAATTTTATTTAACTAATCTTAAACAAAATTATTTATATAAATATCAATAATAATTAAAAATTTAATTTTTAATTATTAAAATATAAGTTAGTTTTTATATAATATATTGACATAAATTTTACCTGTTAAATTTCTCAATATTATCAGCATTGTAAATATTTATCTATATCTATGAATTTTGATTTCACTTTGACCCATAATGTAAGATAAATTGTTTTTTTAAATATTTCTTCTATATCTTTACGTGCTTCAGTACCAATGATTTTAATTTTTTTACCTTTTTTACCAATTACTATTTTTTTCTGGCTTAGTTGATCAACTACTATCAAAGCATAAATATGACAAGAATCATTTTTTTTGATTAAAAATTGCTCAATTTCTACATTTATAGAATATGGTAATTCAGCTCCTAGAAAACGCATTAATTTTTCACGTATAATTTCAGACACTATAAAATAGTTTGAACGATCAGTAAGATACTCTTTAGGAAATTTATGATTAGCTTTAGGTAAATATTTTCTTACTATTTTAATAAGAAGATCTATATTTACACCTGTTTTAGCAGAGATTGGAATAATCTCAATAAAATTCATTTGTTGACTAAGAAATTTTAAATGAGGCAATAAAAATGATCTATCATAAATATGATCAATCTTATTAACTACTAATAAAACTGGTATGTTAATATTACGTAATTTGTTTACAATCATTATATCATTCTGCATCCAACGTGTACCTTCTACAATAAAAATTATTAGATTAACATAATTAAGATAATCATAAATATTATTTTTTATCAAAGAGTTACACTTTTCTTCTCCATTAATATGTAAGCCCGGAGTATCCATATACACTGCTTGGTACATACCTTCGGTGTGAATGCCTAGAATACAATGACGAGTAGTATGAGGTTTAGATGTTATAATCGATAACTTTTTTCCTAGTAACCTATTAAATAAGGTAGATTTTCCAACATTTGAACGACCTATAATCAAAAGAATACCACAATAAGATTGACTTTCTTTCATTTGAGTCCTATTAATTTAATTAATAAAGTCATACTTTAACTATTAAATAACAAAGTTAATTAATTTAATTAAAGCTTGTTCAGCAGCATCTTGTTCTGCTTTACGGCGACTTGATCCTATACCCACTACTGGTTCTACAATACCAGTTACCCAACAATGAATAATGAATTCCTGATCATGAGTTTCACCATTTACTTGTACTACTAAATAAGTAGGAAGTGGTAAATGACAACTTTGTAAATATTCTTGCAATCTAGTTTTAGGATCTTTTTGTTTGTCACCAGGACTAATTTGTTCTAATCTTGTTTGATACCAATTAAGAATTAGTTTATCAACTATTTGAATAGTACTATCAAGGAATATACTACCAATCAAAGCTTCTATAGTATCAGCTAATATTGATTCTCGCCGAAAACCACCACTTTTTAGCTCACCTGGACCAAGTTGTAAACATTCACCTAAATTAAATTCATGAGCGATTTCTGCTAATGTAGGTCCGCGTACTAATGTGGCTCTCATCCTACTCATATCACCTTCATTTATTAAAGGAAAACGATGATATAATGCATTAGATATAACATAACTAAGAATTGAATCACCAAGAAATTCAAGACGTTCATTATGTTTATTGCTAGCACTACGATGAGTAAGTGCTTGTTGTAACAAATCTAGACAAGTAAAAGTATAGCCTAGTTTATGTTGAAGTTTATTGATTAATATAGGATTCATACTTACTCTTGTATATATACTACAAGTGACGACGATTTTGTAGTTTACTGTTTTATCTGTTTGTTAAAGAAATAAAAGTTTAGTAAAGTTTACCAATACGGTTTAATCTTACACCAGTAGGCCACTGTTTGGCTTGTTTATCAAAGCTCATCCAGATAGCTATTGCTTTACCTAATAGATTTTCTCTAGGAACAAAACCCCAATAACGACTATCAAAACTGTTATCACGATTATCTCCCATCATGAAATATTGGTTGGATGGTACAACCCAAGTGTTATTAGGTTGACCTGATTGATGATAATACCTATTACTTTGAATTTGTGCCTTAGGTATTAGCAAAATACTATGTGTTACATTACCAATAGTTTCTTTACGCGTGCTAAAACGTAATCCATTTAAAATATTTTTATTTTTTGGAATTTGATAAAAATCACCACTTACTTGTTTTCCATTAATTTTTTCAAAAGATAAAACAAATACACTTGGTTCTATGTTAGAATAAGCAATAGGAAATGAATTATTACATTGATTTATATGACAATGAGGATATATTATTATAGTATTATTATGAGCATCTAAAAATACTGTATCACCTGGTAAACCAATAATACGCTTAATATAATTTAAGCTAGGATCTTTAGGGTATCTGAATACTGCAATATCTCCGCGTTGGGGAGAACCTGTTGGAAATATTATTGATTGGGTAATTGGATTTTTAATTCCATAAGCAAATTTTTTTACGAGAATAAAATCACCGACCAACAACGTCGGCATCATTGATCCAGATGGAATTTGAAAAGGTTCAAAAATAAAGGAACGTATAATTAGCACTACTGCTAGTACTGGAAACATGGAAGCAATTGTTTCCATCCATGTAATTTTCGTCGAATTCTCTAATGTTTGATTTTTAAATATTGAACCTCTATTAAATAGATTTATACACCAAATAATGCCAGTGATTAGAGTAGCAATCACTAAAACTAAGGCAAACATATTAGCAGTCATTATGCTTTTTCCCTTTATTAATTATTTTTACCAATATGTAAAATTGCAAGAAATGCTTCCTTTGGTAAATTAACATTACCAATCTGCTTCATACGTTTCTTTCCTTCTTTTTGTTTCTGGAGTAATTTTTTCTTACGGCTAATATCTCCTCCATAGCATTTTGCTAAAACATTTTTACGTAATTGTTTTACGGTTGAACGAGCAATGATACGTTTATCAATTACTGCTTGGATTGTAATGTCAAATTGGTGACGTGGAATTAAATTTTTTATTTTTTCTACTATATCAAGACTACGATGGTATGAATTATCACGATGAGTAATTATAGAGAGTGCATCAATTCGTTCAGAATTAATTAACAAATCAACACGTACCATATTAGATACTTGAAAACGCTTAAAATTATAATCTAATGATGCATAACCACGAGATATTGATTTTAAACGATTAAAAAAATCAATCACTATTTCAGACATTGGGATATCATATGTCAATGCAACTTGTTCACCATAATAAACCATGCTAACTTGAATTCCACGTTTTTCAATACATAGCTGAATCACATCACCTAAATATTTTTTTGGTAATAGCAAATAACATTCTGCAATTTGTTCAAATAACTCTTGAATTTTATTAGAAGATGGTAATTTAGCAGGATTATCTACGAATATTATTTTACCATCAGTAGTTTTTACCTTATACATTACAGTGGGAGCAGTAATAATTAAATCAAGATTATATTCTCGTTTTAAACGTTCTTGAATAATTTCCATATGTAAATTACCAAGAAAACCACAACGGAAACCAAATCCTAATGCTGTTGAGTTTTCTGGTTCATAAAACAAAGATGAATCATTCATTTTTAATTTTCTTAATGCATCGCTAAAAGATTTATAATCTTCCATGTGCAATGGAAACATTCCAGCGTAAACTTGTGGTTTTATTTTTTTTAATGTTGGTAAAGCTTTTTCCGCTGAATTCCCTTGTAATGTTAAAGTATCTCCTACAGAAACACCAAAAGTATCTTTAATTCCACATGTTACCCATCCTACTTCACCGCACTGTAATTCAATACATTCAATTTGTTTAGGCGTAAAAATACCTAACCGATCTATATTGTATATCTGATCAGTGCTCATTATTTTTACTTTATCTTTTTTTTTCAAGTTACCGTTTTTAATACGTATTAATAATACTACACCTAAATAATTATCAAACCAAGAATCTATAACTAATGCTTGTAATGGTGCTTCAGGATTTCCTTGTGGATAAGGAATACTATGTATTAAACTTTCTAAAACTTCAGGAATACCTATTCCAGTTTTTGCTGAACAACATACTACTTTAGTTGGATCAATACCTATAATATTTTTAATTGCTTCTGTTATTCGATTAATATCAGCATTAGGTAAATCTATTTTATTTATAACTGGTAGAATTTCTATATTCATTTCCATTGCAGTATAGCAATTAGCTAATGTTTGTGCTTCAATTCCTTGACATGCGTCTATTACTAATAATGCACCTTCACAAGCAGCTAAAGAACGAGAAACTTCATAAGAAAAATCAACATGGCCTGGCGTATCAATAAAATTAAGTTGATAAGTTTCTCCATTCAATGCTTGATAATTTAAAGAAACACTTTGGGCTTTAATCGTAATACCTCGTTCTCTTTCTAACTCCATTGAATCTAAAACTTGTGATATCATTTCACGATCACTTAAACCATGACAAATTTGAATTAAACGATCAGAAAGTGTTGATTTTCCATGATCAATATGAGCAATAATAGAAAAATTTCGTATTTTTTTCATTTTAAAATTTAAAAAACATAGTCCTGTGTTATATTAAATAATATTAATCTTTGATATGAATGATTCATTTATAATTATCATATATAATCATAATACTAATGTAATTTATTGATAAAATAAAAATAATTTAATTGCTTTTAATCAATCAATATTCTCTTAAATAAACAAATCATCTTTTGCTAAAAAAATAAAATATATCAAAATAAATTTGATAATAATAAAGTGACTAATAACATCGAGTAAAGCTATAAAAGCTGAAGTTAGTTGAATTTAAAAATACAGTTTTCATATTTTATATATTAAAAATAAAATAGATAAAAATAATTATATTATATAGAATAATATAATTATTTTTAAGAAAGTTTTTATCTATAAGCTAAGATATTATTTAAGTCTTAATGATTTTAACTTATTAAATATTGTAAATAACATTTTTATATTTTAACATTATCAGTAATTGTTAATCACTAAAAGTAATCTTTAATATACAATTATTATGAGATCTGTTAATATCTGTAGGTAATTTACTATTACTTTTATTATAATTTATATTAGTTAATAATTCTCTTATTTTTTTACATAGATTGTATCAATACTAAATATATTTATTTATCATTAAAATAAATATATTTAGTGTTTAAAGTATTTTTAATAATCAATTTATTTATCTTAATAAATTGATTATTAAGTTGAAGTATTATTATTATTCCAGTAATGATTATATTTATAATTTTTATTCAAAAATGAAATTATATTTGTTATTTTAAACATTATTTTTATACATGAATGCAATAACTAAGTTAAAATTAGAAATAAAGTTAATCTTAATAATTAATTTAAAATTCTTCATATTTTGTCTAAATCAACTTATTATTAATGGATTTTTATTTTAAAAAATATATATGACATACCTAGCTGATTATTATTGTGATGTTCTTATAATCGGTAATGGTGCTGCTGGTTTATCGTTAGCATTAAGGTTAGCACCATATTATCAAGTAATTGTTTTAAGTAAATCACAAATAAATGAAAGTTGTACTTTTTATGCACAAGGTGGAATTGCTGCAGTATTCGATGAATCCGATAGTATTGAGTCTCATATTGAAGATACAATTATTACTGGTGCTGGATTATGTGATGTCAATATAGTAAAATTCATTGTTACTAATGCGCGTAAATGTGTCCAGTGGTTAATTAATCAAGGTGTATCTTTTGATCAAGAATCACATGATGCTACTAATGGAATAATACGTTATCATTTAAATCGTGAAGGAGGGCATAGATATCGTAGAATTTTACATAATGGTGATTATACAGGTCGTGTTATAGAAACAACACTAATACATCAAGCTATAAAACATCATAATATTCATATTTTTGAACATACCAATGCGATAGATTTAATTATTTCTGATAAATTAGGAATTCTAGGAAAACGTCGGGCATTAGGTGCTTGGATTATAAATAACAATTGTAAAAAAATAAAAACATGTTTTGCACGTGCTGTGGTATTAGCTACAGGAGGTGCAGCTAAAGTGTACCAATATACTACTAATCCAAATGTAATATCAGGTGATGGGATTGCTATGGCATGGCGTGCTGGTTGTCGTGTTGCAAATCTAGAATTTAACCAATTTCATCCTACGTGTTTTTATTATCCTCAAGCTCAAACATTTTTACTAACAGAGGCTTTGCGTGGAGAAGGAGCATGGTTATTAAGACCTGATAATACACGTTTTATGCCTGATTTTGATCACCGTGCTGAATTAGCCCCCAGAGATATTGTAACACGTAGCATTTACTATGAAATGCAAAGATTAGGTGTAAATCACATGTATCTTGATATAAGTCATCAATCAAAAAATTTAATTTGTAAGTATTTTCCAACTATTTATAAAAAATTACTTACTTTTAATTTAGACTTAACTAAACAACCTATTCCAATAGTTCCTGCAGCACATTATACTTGTGGCGGTGTAATTGTCGATCTTCATGGTAAGACTGATGTTGATAATTTATATGCTATAGGTGAAGTAAGTTACACAGGTCTTCATGGAGCAAATCGTATGGCATCAAACTCATTACTGGAATGCTTAGTATATAGTTGGTCAGCATCGGAAGATATTATCAATAATTTACCTAATTTTACTAAAATTAAATCACTACCAGATTGGAATAATGTTCAAGATATTAATAAAGAAGAATTAACTATTATTAATAATAATATGCATGAATTACAATCACTCATGTGGAAGTGTATGGGAATAATACGTACTACTAAGCAATTAGAGCATGCTATAAATAGAATTTTATTCTTACAACAAGAAATCGGAAAAGATTATATTAATTTTCATTTTTCAAAAAATTTGCTAGAATTACGTAATATACTATTAGTTGCTAAATTAATGGTCCAGTGTGCATTAAAACGTCAAGAAAGTCGTGGACTTCATTATATTTTAGATTTTCCGAAATTATCCAAAATAGCTATACCAACAATTCTCGTACCTTAATTTTATAAAGAAAAATAAGTTTTAAATTTTTAATGTTTCTTATACATATAAAATCTTTATTGTTTAAATCCTTTTAACATAAAATAAAATAATAAATAAAATTAAACAACAAAATTGTTTATGCAATTATACAACTCTAGAGTAAAAGATAATATCTTTATGATAATAATAAATAAATTACTTAATGATAGATAATAAAATGTGTTAAATTGTTGTAATGAATATTAAATTAAGCTAATCATATAGTATTATACTAATGTATAGGCATGTAATAATGACTAAGAATATCACCTGGAATGATGTCTTAACTGAAGAAAAGAAAAAACTTTATTTTATTAATATTTTAAAATCTGTATCTAATGATCGTGCATCAGGTATCGTAGTTTACCCTTCTGAGAAGGATGTATTCAATGCATTTCGTTTAACTGAACTTTTTAACGTTAAAGTAGTAATTTTAGGTCAAGATCCATACTATAAAGCGAACCAAGCACATGGTTTGGCTTTTTCCGTACTCCCTAATATTCCTATTCCTCCCTCATTAATAAATATTTATAAAGAACTTGAGCAAGATATTCCTAATTTTATTTTACCTCAACATGGTTTTCTTAAAAGTTGGGCTACACAAGGAGTGTTTTTACTAAACAGTATACTTACTGTTAAAGCAGGAAAGCCCCACTCCCATGCTCATTTAGGTTGGGATATATTCACTGATAAAGTCATTAGTATCATTAATCAATATTGTAAAAATATTATTTTTTTATTTTGGGGTGTGCGATCTCAGCAAAAAATTAATATTATAGACAGGAATAGGCATTTTATTCTAAAGACCTCCCATCCTTCTCCCTTGTCTGCACATCGTGGTTTCTTTGGGTGTAAACATTTTTCACAAACTAATATTTTACTTTGTCAAAAACAAAAGAAACCCATTGATTGGAGTTCCATATCTAAATATAAGCCAATTGCATAATAAATATCATTCTAAATTAGATAAAATATGGTTAATTTTTAAGTTTACTAACTGTAACAATCGCAGGTCGTAATAATCTTCCATTAAGACTATAACCACGTTGTACTACCATTAAAACGTGATTTGGAGCTATATCTTCTGATTCCACCATTGATATAGCTTGATGAATATCTGGATTAAATGGTATATTTATATCATTAATTACTTCTACGCCAAACTTACTAACGGCATTTAAAAGAGATTTTAATGTTAGTTCAATCCCCTCAATTGTAGAAATTAATTCAGGATTAGATTTATGTGTAATTTCTACAGCTCTTTCTAAACTATCAATGACTGGTAACAATTCATTAGTGAATTTTTCTAAAGAAAATTTATGCGCTTTTACTATATCCATTTCAGTACGTCGACGAATATTTTCAATTTCTGCTTGACTACGTAATTGTATATTACGTATATCATTTTGTAATTGTAATACTTCTGCTTCTAATAACACAATGCGATCTGCATATTGATTTTTTTCATTTTCCATAGACGTGTTATGCGAAAAATCAGTATCCTTAATACAATCATTACGTCCTTGTACCTCAACTTTTGTTTCTATAGTATCTAAATGTTGTTGATTCTTTTGAATTGTATCTGAAACGTGCTCGTTTAGAGTATCCTGTTCTTCTGTATTCATGAATTTCTCCACGTTTTGTACATTTATTTCGTATGTGCTTTTATTATGGGGGTCAGTTTTAAGCTTTCAAGTGAAGTTGATATATCATCATTACCTCTTTGGATTATTAAGGAATAAACTGATAAATGAATAAATATTTTAAATGCATTGGAATTGTTGGATATCCTCGTCATCCAACTGCATTAACTACTCATAAGATGCTTTGGCAATGGCTAACAACAAAAGGTTATGAGGTATTAATTGAAAAAGAAATTGCTCAAGATTTAAATCTTAAAAATGCTCAAGTTGCTAATTTAAGCAATATTGGGAAATATGCTGACTTGGCTATTGTTGTTGGAGGAGATGGTAATATGCTTGAAGCAGCACGCGTTTTGGCACAATATGATATCAAAGTGATAGGGATTAATCGCGGAAACTTAGGATTTCTTACTGATCTTGATCCGGATAGTGCACAAGATCAGTTGAATAATGTTTTACGTGGTCATTTTTTTGTAGAAAGTCGTTTTTTATTAGAAGCAGAAGTATGTAAATATCAAGAAGTTTGTTCACAAAATATTAGTAGCAGTGCTATTAATGAAGTAGTCTTGCATCCAGCAAAAGTTGCACATATGATTGAATTTGAAGTATATATTGATGATGTTTTTGCATTTTCATATCGTTCAGATGGTTTAATCGTTTCAACACCAACTGGATCAACTGCTTATTCACTATCAGCAGGAGGACCAATTTTAATGCCATCTTTGGAGGCAATTACCCTTGTTCCAATGTTTCCACATACTCTTTCCGCTCGACCTATTGTAATTAATAGTAGTAGTACCATCCGTTTACGTCTATTATCATTATGTAATGATTTAAAAATTAGCTGTGATAGTCAAATTAGTTTACCCATTAGAAGAGAAGAGGATGTATTAATTCGCCGTAGTGCCAATTACCTTAATCTTATTCATCCAAAAAATTATAATTATTTTAATGTATTAAGTAATAAACTTGGATGGTTAAAAAAAATATCATAAGCTATTAAAACTTCATAAGTATTTACTGTGAATTATGAATTAATTTTATTAGCTAAATAATTATATATGCTATAAGCACTGTATTTTTGATATTATATTGAATGTTCAATAATTAATAATTAGAAAGCACTTAATGTATTAGTGAATATATATATATATTACTGATCTAGTTAGTAATATTGAAAGATTGCTCGATATTTATATTCAATTAATTTTTTTAAATTATCAATTATATATTTATTACATAATATATAGTTTTATTGTATTAAAAAATTAATTCTTGCATAATATATCAAAATTAATTTGTATTTTCATATAATTATATATAAAAGGAATATATTATATATGTTTTATAAAAAATTTACGATTACTGTAATAATATGCTTAATAATTATGAATGGATGTTCTATTTTTGAACATATTATATATAATCCAAGTGTCAGTGAAGGTAACTATTTAGTAATTCAAGATTGGAATAAAATTCATATTGGTATGACACAACAACAAGTTGAATACGTACTTGGTACACCCATGATGCATAATCCCTTTGGAAGTAATATTTGGTATTATATATATAGATACGTGTCTGTTCATAAACACGTGAAACAACAATCTTTAATATTAACCTTTAATAATAAAGATATATTAGTTAATATTAAAAAATATAAGTTAAATTAGCTATTTAAATATCATGATAAACGTCATTAATACATTAATTTTTAATTAATATATTATCCTTTATTTCAATATTTGAATTTTTTACTATACGTTTATAACGTAGTTCTTTTGAATGACTGATTAAAGGCCTATAGATCTCAATGCGATCACCATCTTGTACTAAATTAGTAAGTTTAATTAATTTACCAAAAATACCAACTTTATTTTTTCTAAGATCGATTTCTTTACATAATATAAGTATTCCTGAAGCTTTAATTGCTTCTTCTATAGTTGTTTCTAATTTTAACTTCATATTAAGTATATATTGCTTTTTTATTAAAGCATACACTATTGTAACATTGATGTGAGTCATAATATTTCTCTTTTTGATTTCTAAAATTGATAATTCAATCTTAGTATAAAATAAATTTTTTAAAATTAACAAAGAATATTAAAATTTAATATTAGATTAATTACAGTAATATTAATTTTATTAGATAATATCTAATTTATACTTATAAATGATTATAAATAACACTATATGTATTACTAATAAATTAACATTTTATTAGTAGTAATTCTTAAAACTAATTGTGAATTATGTACATGATTACTAATAATCAAATTAATAAAATCATTAATTTGATTATTAGTATCTTTAAGAAATAAATATAATTTATAGTATACTAATACTACTTAATTAATATACTTGATATAAATTAATAAAATGCATAACTATATTAATTTATAAACTTTTTACTAACAAGTTTATATTAGTAATATATTTATTTATAATATCTATAATGTAAATTAATTTAATACCATGATAAAAAATCAATTCAATAAATTTAATTTCAATACAAGTGCTATTATTAATAAAACTGCTCGTTACGAGTACTTTATTGAAAAAGAATTTGAAGCAGGGATAGTGCTACATGGATGGGAAATAAAATCTCTCCGTGCCGGAAAAGTTAATATTAAAAATAGTTATATATTATTGAAAAATAGTGAAGCTTATTTATTTGGTTCTCACTTTGAACCTCTTCTAGCTGCAACTTCAGATATGATATATGACCCAACACGTAATCGTAAATTATTATTACATAGAAGTGAATTGGATTCACTTTATGGTTATGTAAATAGGAAAAATTATACAATAATAGTATTAGCAATTTTTTGGAAGAATTGTTGGGCAAAACTAAACATTGGTACTGCATATGGTAAAAAACAGCATGATAAGCGTGATAACGTTAAAGAACGTGAATGGAAAATACATAAAGAACGTATCATGAAATCTAATAGATAATTCAATACTAGATTTAGTGTTTATTTTTCGTTATAATTAAAAATTCATAGGGGCTGATTATGGATTCGACGAAATTATCAAACTTTAAAGTGCATGCCGAGGTACGGTGGCCTCGTTAAAAACCGTAAAAAATAGTCGCAAACGAAGAAAACTACGCTTTAGCAGCTTAATAAACTAGTTAAAGCCCTTTTTCCCTAACTATGCTCTTAGCCTAGGGAATATAAAGGTTAAATTTAAAAGAGATCGCGTTAATTAATTTACTTGAGATTAATACGTTAAATTTAATCAAGTTAGTTTGTTAGTAGCGAGTCTGAACGCAGCTGATAAGCAAATATTAAAGATCAGACTAAGCATGTAGTACTTAGGAGGTAGAAGTTTCGGACGCGGGTTCAACTCCCGCCAGCTCCAATACCAAATATAATTTTTTGATATAGATAACTTGAATTTTATTTAAAAATTAGATTCTTAAGAAAATTTATGGGTAATTTTGTAGAACGTTGTAAAATATCATTACCTAATGGTCATGATAAAGTATTATTACATTCATGTTGTGCACCTTGTTCAGGTGAAATCATGGAAGCAATGTTCGCATCTAATATTAATTATACAATCTTCTTTTATAATCCTAATATTCATCCATTTGAAGAATATAAATTACGTAAAGAAGAAAATGTACGTTTTGCCAAGAAATATGGCATATCATTTATTGATGCTGATTACGATAAAGATACTTGGTTTAATCGTGCTCATGGTATGGAAAGAGAACCAGAAAGAGGTATACGCTGTACCATGTGTTTTGATATGCGTTTTGAAAAAACTGCTTTGTACGCATATGAGCATGGTTTTTCAGTGATTACTAGTTCACTAGGTATTTCGCGCTGGAAAAATATGCAGCAAATTAATGAATGTGGATTACGTGCTGTTCAGCCTTATTCAAATATGATTTATTGGACATTTAATTGGCGTAAAAATGGTGGCTCAGAACGTATGATCGAAATCAGTAAAAGAGAATGTTTTTATAAGCAAGAATATTGTGGCTGTATATACTCTTTACGAGATACTAACCAATATCGAATAATTCATGGACGTGAACGTATAAAAATTGGTAAGTGTTATTACAAATCTAAAAATTAATAATTTATTAATTAGTAGGAATTAATATATTTTCTAAATTTAATTGATTATCAAATATTTTGATAATTATTATAAATATTATTTAAAATGATTGATAAATTGATATATTAATATTTTATGAAGTAGATTTAAATCTACGTCTATTTATACATCTTAACTGTATATAATGTATATAATAATAATATAATTCGTATTACAAAAATAATAAATGCATCGGGATTTAATGATATATTGATGAAGCTTTTCATAAAGATGTATATAATATAGTATACACATACTGTATTATGCTGAGTTTTAGCTTTAGGATGAAGATCAATATCAGACAATTTAATGTATATTAATAGATAATTTCTTAATTTTTATCTTAGTATCTTAAATATCTTTTATATTACTCATTATAAGTGTATAGTATACCAGATAGATATAGTAAACATGCTAATTTTGCATCTAATCTAATTTAACTTTGATTATATATTTTATATATCTTAAAAATTACTACATCAAATTTTTAAATAATAATTTAAGCAATATAATTATATATAATACTAAAGAATTAATTTTAATTAACTTAAATAAAAGTTAATACTTTAATAGTATTGAAGCTATATTATAATAATAACGTTAATTCTTATATAAGAATACATATTCTACACATTATTAAGATTCTTAAATAAATACAAAGGCGATTTGATGTTATCTAAATTTAGATTTAAATTTAATAAATTTAATAAGCATCAACAATACCTTGCACAATTACCTAAATTATCACAGCCGATATTAGGGGTAGTTACTCTTTATTCTCCATCAGAATTTTTTAATGCCTTGATAACCGCAATATCTGAAGCAAAGAAACGTATTTGTATTACCGCCCTGTATTTAGAAAACGATACAGCTGGTCTTAGAATAATGAAAGCGTTATATGCTGCTCGCCAAGCCCATCCAAAATTGGATATTAGTATCTTAGTAGATTGGCACCGTGCTAAGCGTGCACGTATTGGATCTAAAATAGATTGTTTAACTAATGCTGAGTGGTATTCAGAAATAGCATCTCAACATCCAGATATTGTAATTCCTATTTATGGAATACCAATAAATATCCATGAAGCATTTGGTATATTACACCTTAAGGGTTTTATTATTGATAATAAATTATTATATAGTGGTGCTAATTTAAATAACGTTTATTTACATCAATATGATACATATCGCTTGGATCGTTATCAAATAATTTGTAATTCTCAATTAACAGATATTATGTATGAATGGATTTGCAAAATTATTAAGCAACCAAATGTAAATAATCGACTTGATCAGTTGACCACACCTTCCTCCTGTTCATTTATTAAAAATAAAACTCGTCAATTCCGTGAAGCTTTACGAAATTGTAATTATCAGTTTGTAGGTAATACAGGAAATGAAGAATTGGCCGTAACTCCATTGGTAGGTTTAGGTAAACATAGTTTATTAAATAAAACTATTATTAATTTAATAATATGTACTAAATATCAGCTTACGTTTTGTACACCTTATTTTAATCCACCTGCTATTTTAATACGTAATTTTATTTATTTATTACGTCAAGGAAAAAAAGTCGAGATTATTGTAGGAGATAAAACTGCTAATGATTTTTATATCCCTTTAGATCAAAAATTTGAGTTAATTGGCGTGCTACCTTATCTTTACGAAATTAATTTACGTAAATTTATTAACCGTTTGCAATATTATATTTCTAATAATCAACTTATAATTCGTGTGTGGAAACATAAAAATAATAGCTACCATTTAAAGGGTATTTGGGTTGATGATAAATGGATGATGATAACTGGTAACAATTTAAATCCTCGTGCTTGGCGCTTTGATTTAGAAAATGCAATACTTATTCATGATCCTTTGAAGGAATTAACTGAACAAAGAGAAAAAGAACTTAAATCAATTCACAATCATACCATAGTAATACATCATGTTTCTGAAATAGAGAGAATCACAGATTATCCAATCAAAGTAAGAAAATTGATTAAGCTTTTACGTCGTATTCGTATAGATCGTTTAATAAGTCAACTAATTTAAATAACAACAAAAACTAATATATTTAGTTAAATTAGTTAGTTTGGCAGGGACGGAGGGACTCGAACCCCCAATATCTGGTTTTGGAGACCAGCGTTCTGCCAATTGAACTACGCCCCTTAATACTTAATATAACAGGTAAAAATCATCGCAACACCATAGAACATTATTTAGTTAGTGATTAATCTTTATATCCTTTAATATACTTTTCACTCATGATAGCATGGGGATTGCTTTCTGTATGCACACTAAGTTCAATTTTCTGCTTTCTACTAAAATTAGTTGATAATTAGTTTAATCTTCTATTACATGTTAATTTATTGCATATCTGAATTAAGATTTATTGAGATATATGACCAACATTTCTGAAAACACTCTAAATGTAATTTTCTTTTATAGACAGAAGCTAATATTACTAGCTGTATTTCACTAGTTCCAATGTTTTAGTATTAATTATTCTATGTTCTCTTAAACTAAGAAGAGTTACCCTCCTACTAATTAGGTAGTAACAGCAGTAGTTACTGTGTCTCCTAGATTAATTAATATCTTCTAAATATATCTTGATATGAGGTATGGATAAAATTTTCTGTTAGTTTGATAATATTATCAATATCAATAATTATTTTATCTTCATCCAACTGATAATTTTACCAGATATAACTAAGTATAAATAAATGATGTTTAAATAACAAGCGCTTTCATTTTATCATTTGAATTATACATTAAATTTGCTTCTAACGTTAATCTGAATCATGAATAAATTATTAAATTAAATTTAAATTAATTTTAATTTATTGTTTTGATTTATATTAAAAAATATATATTTTATCTGGATAAACAATAAGTTATTATAATATTGAACAATATAAATATTAATACTAACGATTTTAATGTATATTTTATGATGAATTTTTAAAGAGCAATATAATAAATCTTAATATGTCTAATTATTTTACGACTAAGATGTTGTATACCACTTTTTCATTGTATGGTGTTAAATGTTTTAGAAATTTTTTCTATTTTATTGATATATATTTAATTCATTATTTTGTAAATCTATTTTAATAGATTTGTCTCTCACTAAAAACCCTGAAAGAATATTTTGGGCTATAGGATTTTCAATTTGTTGCTGAATTGTACGTTTTAATGGACGTGCCCCATAAGATGGATCATAGCTATGTTTACATAATCTTTGTAATACTTTATCAGAAATATCTAATTTATAACCTTTGTTTTCTAAGCGTTTATATAAGCTTCTTAATTGAATTTGCATAATTAAAGCAATATGTTCTTCTTTTAAAGGATGAAAAACTACTACTTCATCAATACGATTAATAAATTCTGGACGAAAATGAGAACTAACAACAGACATGACAATTTTTTTAATTTCAGAATAATTTAATGAACAAAAACGTTCTTGAATTAAATCAGAACCTAAATTAGAAGTCATAATTATTATAGTATTACGAAAATCAATAGTACGTCCTTGTCCATCAGTCAAACGGCCATCATCTAGCACTTGAAGTAATATATTAAAGATATCCGAATGTGCTTTTTCAATTTCATCTAGCAGAATCACTGAATAAGGTCGCTTACGTACAGCTTCTGTTAAATATCCTCCTTCTTCATAACCAATATAACCTGGTGGAGCTCCAACTAAACGTGAAATAGAATGTTTTTCTGCAAATTCAGACATATCAATACGTATCATCGCTGCATCACTATTAAATAAGAAATTGGCTAATGTTTTACATAGTTCAGTTTTACCGACACCGGTAGGTCCTAAAAATAAAAATGAGCCAATTGGACGACTTGGATCTGATAAACCTGCTCTATTTCTTCGAATGGCATGTGATACTGATTCAACTGCTTCATTTTGTCCAATTACCTGACTATGTAAGTAATTTTCCATACGTAAAAGTTTATCACGTTCATCTTCCATTATGCGCGATACTGGTATACCAGTCCAGCGCGCTACTATATCAGCAATTTCCTCATCTGTTACACAATTTCTCAATAGTTTCATATTATTATATTCTAATTGTAATGATGATAATTGTGCTTCTAGCGCTGGAATTTTACCATATTGCAATTCAGACATTAATTCTAGATCACCTATACGTCTTGCTTGTTCTAATGAAATTCGAGCATGTTCAAGTTGAGTTTTTATGTGTTGTGTATTAGATAAAGATTTTTTTTCCTCTTTCCATTTGTTTTCTAGTTGTGCATATTCCTGCTCTTTTTTATTAAGGTCAATTTTAAGCATATCAAGACGTGTTATACTGGCTGCATCTGACTCTTTTTTCATTGCTTGTTGTTCCAATTTCAGTTGAATAATTCTCCGTTCAAGACGATCCAATAATTCTGGTTTAGAGTCAATTTGTAGCCTAATATTTGATGCTGCTTCATCAATAAGATCAATGGCTTTATCTGGTAGCTGACGGTCAGTAATATAACGGTGTGATAATATAGCAGCAGCTACGATTGCTGGATCTGTGATTTGAACATGATGATGTAATTCGTAACGTTCTTTTAAGCCTCGTAAAATAGCAATTGTATTTTCAACCGTTGGTTCTGAAATAAAAATTTTTTGGAAACGACGTTCTAATGCAGCATCTTTTTCAATGTAATATTTATATTCGTTTAATGTAGTAGCACCTACACAATGTAATTCTCCGCGTGCTAATGCAGGTTTAAGCATATTACCAGCATCCATTGCTCCATCTATTTTTCCAGTCCCAACCATAGTGTGTAACTCGTCTATGAATAGAATAATATTGCCTTCTTCTTTAAATAATTCCTTTAATATACTTTTTAAGCGTTCTTCAAATTCACCTCGATATTTAGCACCTGCTATTAATGCGCTCATATCTAAAGCTAACACACGTCGTCTTTTCAATCCTTCTGGAATTTCACCATTAACAATACGTTGTGCTAAACCTTCAACAATAGCTGTTTTACCTACTCCTGGTTCTCCTATAAGTACTGGATTATTTTTTGTACGGCGTTGCAACACCTGTATTGTGCGACGAATTTCATCATCACGACCAATTACTGGATCAAGTTTTCCTTTTTCTGCTTGTCGTGTAAGATCAATAGTAAATTTTTTTAAAGATTGATGTTGTTCTTCATCTCCTGGCTCTTTCACGTTTTGTCCTTTTTGTAAGTGTTTAATAGGTTAACAACATTTTTCTATAGTTAAACTAGTAGTTTTAAGAAAAGTTGCTAGTAAAATATCTAAATTAACAAATGATAATATAAATAATTCAGATGATATAAAATTATTACTATAATTCGTTGCTATTTGA
Organism: Pantoea sp. Mhis; assembly: GCF_009830015.1. Taxonomy (NCBI): domain Bacteria; kingdom Pseudomonadati; phylum Pseudomonadota; class Gammaproteobacteria; order Enterobacterales; family Erwiniaceae; genus Pantoea; species Pantoea sp. Mhis. The sequence continues at coordinate 50,733 of NZ_SZZX01000006.1, forward strand.
TTACAAGTATTAAGTATTTTGATTAGATCAATCGATAATTTTATATCGATATTAATATTTTCTACTTGAGGTAGCAGACAAATATCTTTTTCAATATTACTACGCAATCTAGTAATATTAACATTAGCTATATTAAGTAATAAACATATAGTTCCATTTGTTTGAGTTAGTAGTGCAATCATCATATATAATGGATCTATGTATTTATGTTTTGTTTAACGTAAGTAATTGCGCATTATTAGTGTTTAACTGAAATTTATTAGTAAAATTATTCAAATGCATAATATTTCCAATATATAGTTTTTAGGTATACTAAACATGTTTATTTAATTTTAGTTATTATTGCGAGTGTAATAACATTTTTACAAATCAATTGAATGATTTTTATAAAAGTTACATTAGTTAGATTAATATATTATCTTGGACTTAATTATAAACTAAATTTTTTAATAAAAATAAAATAAAGAATATTATTCTATAATCTTTGAATCTTTAATATTTTAAATAAAACACTTTATTTCAGCAATAATACTTATTTAAAAGCAAAAATAAAATTATAAATTTATAAAAAAATGTTTTAGACACTTACTCAATTAAGAAATTGATACAATATTATCAAAAGTAATATTAATTATAATTTAATATTATTTATTTGAAATATTTATTATTTTATAGATACAATCAATAAATTATATGCACTTAATATATTAATACTTAATAGCTAATAAACTTAATGAAGTGAATCAAAATTCCAACAAAAATATCTATTTTGTTGATAAGTAAGTTACTTTACTAAATTTATCCATATCATTTTTAATTGCATTGATCAATTGATTCATATCATTTGGTAATGGCGCATACCACTCCATTTCAATATTAGTAATAGGATGATGAAACCTCAATGATATGGCATGTAGTGCCTGACGTTTAAAATTACGTAAGATTTCAATAAATTTATCAGATGCACCTTTTGGTATACGGGGTGGCCAGCAGCCATATTTAAGATCGCCTACTATAGGATGATTTATATAAGCCATATGTACGCGAATCTGGTGTGTACGTCCAGATTGTAAGCGCAAACGTAACTGAGTATGTGCACGAAATCGTTTAACGATGCGATAATATGTAATAGCTGATTTTCCCATTTCGCATACACACATATGAGTACGTTTAACTAAATGACGCGCTATAGGTCTATCTATTAGACCTCCTGCAATCATATTACCAGTTACTATTGCTTCATATTCTCTTATAATTTCTCTTAATCGTAATTTTTTCAAGAGATTATTTTGAGCCAACATAGTTTTAGCTACTACCATTAACCCAGTAGTATCTTTATCAAGGCGATGTATAATTCCAGCACGTGGTATATTGGAAATTGCAGGATAATAATAAAGTAACGCATTCAATATCGTATTGTCAGGATGACCAGCTCCAGGATGTACAAGAATATTACTTGATTTATTAATTATTAAAATATCTTCATCTTCATATATAATATCTAAAAAAATATTTTGTGCTTTATTTTGTTGTACTTTTTCGCTTTCAACATTAATTATGATTTTATCATAATCCAATACTTTTTTGTCTGGTTTATCTATAATAATCCCATTAATACTAACAAGACGTTTAATAATCCATTCTTTAATACAAGAGCGTGAATACTTGATAAGTAGTTCTGTTAAAACTTTATCTAACCGTTTTCCACATTGTTCCTTAGGAACTGTTATAGTAAGTTGAAATTGTTGTTTCATAAGTAATATTTTATTTAGAATTTAAATCTAAAGACATTGGATTTAAAATGTAAGCTTATATATAATGCCCCATAATATATTTATTATATAAAAATCACTAAAATATTTTTATCTATTATAAAGCTTTTATTTTGAGGATTATTATTTATCATGATATATATCAGATTCTTACTGATAGTTACTATATTAAATCTATCATTAATAAGTTGTTCTAATACATCTTCTATATCAAAATTACCACCTTCTGAACTTTATAATAAAGCACAACAAAACCTACAAATGGGTAAATTTCGTGTAGCTATTAAACAACTAGAATTATTAAGTAATCTTTATCCAGCTGGAACTTATTATCAACAATCTCAATTAGATTTGATATATGCATATTATAAAAATTTGAATTTATTAAAATCACAGTCCACTATTGAAAGATTTATGCGTTTTAATCCTACTCATCCAGATATTGACTATGTTATTTATATGAATGGGTTAACAGAATTAGCATTAAACAGAGTTGTTTTACAAGGATTTTTCTATATTAATGCTAACCATTCTGATCGTGATCTTACTCATGTTCAGCATGCTTATGAAAAATTTATAAAATTAGTAAGTGATTATCCAAACAGTTTATATGCAGCCGATGCTCAAAGACGTTTAATTTTTATAAAAGAAGGTTTAGCCAAACATGAATTACTAATAGCAGAATTTTATAATAAACGAGAAGCTTTTATATCAGTTATAAATCGTGTTGAAGAAATGATTAAAAATTATCCAGACACACGATCTACATTTAAAGCATTAACTCTTATGGAAAATGCTTATAGAAAATTGCAATTACAATCAGAAGCAGATAAAGTATCTAAAATTATTGCTATAAATTCTGCTTATTTTCATTAAATTGAGAAAATCTTTAAATTTTAAAAGTGATTTGTATTTTACGTTACAAAAATTTATCTTAGATATTATTAATATTTTCATATGTACTCGGTGTACATAGACTGCTATTTGAAATAAATATGTATATTTTCTAATGTGTATTAATATCCAGTTATTATTTAAAATAATAAAAAAATTTAACAAAATATCTTTATTTAATTTTAAATATATAATTTAAATTAATTACTTTTAAAAAAAAGTAATGCAATGCAAATATTTATATATTTAATTATATATTTTTAATAAAATTAATTCCGATATATAGATAATTTTCATTACTAATATAAATATATACTTTTAAAACTATAATTAATATTTATTAAATATAGTTTTAATGTCATTGTATGACAATACTTAATAGGTATATATATGCAATATAAACAGTTTGATATAAGTAAAAATAATAAAATTACAATAATTGATAAAAAATCATTAATTTTGTTAGCTACATCTAATTCAGAAGAAATTAAAATAGCAGAATCAAAAATTGATATACTTTATACAATTAATAATAAAAAAGTTGAATATGAAATCCTTGAAAAATTAATTAATTTAGAGCCAACATATCAATTTGATTCACATCACATCACATCTTTATTTCAGATTATTAATAATAATATGCACCTCCAGCAAGAATTATTAAAGGAACAATATAAGCATCTACATACAAACATACCAAAAATAGCTTTTCTTGGGCCTAAAGGTTCGTATTCACATATTGCAGCACGTAAGTATGCTAATCATTATTTTAATAGCACTTTAGAAATAGATTGTGCAAAGTTTCATGATATTGTAGATAAAGTTAAGCACGGACAAGCTGATTATGCATTATTACCATTTGAAAATACTAGTTCTGGTTATATTAATGATGTTTACGATATTTTGCAACATACTAACCTATCTATTATAGGAGAATTAACTCTTCCTATTGAACATTGTTTACTAGTCAATGGTTCAACAAATTTACAACAAATCCAAACTATTTATAGTCATCCACAACCATTCCAACAATGCAGTAAATTTATTCATTGTTTTCCACACTGGAAAAACAAATATACAGAAAGTACAGCTGCTGCAATGAAAAAAATTTCTATAGTAAATTCTCCAAAATTAGCTGCTTTAGGTAGCGAGGCGGGTGGTAAATTATATGGACTACAAGTATTAAAAAGAAATCTATCTAATCAACAACAAAATCGCACACGTTTTATTATATTATCTCGTACACCAATTAAATTTTCTAGCCACATTTCAGCTAAAACTACATTAATAATTTCTACAAAACAACAAATTGGAGCATTAGTGGAAATATTATTAATATTACGTACTCATAATTTAATTGTAAGCAAATTAAAGAATGGGACTCTTGATCATAATATAAGGCAGAAAATGTTTTATATTGATATACAAGCTCATTTAGAATCAGAAAATATGCAAATAGCATTAAAAAAAATAAGAAAATTAACACATTTCCTTAAAATATTAGGATGTTATCCATCTGAGAATATTGTTCCAATCTAAGAAATTTAACTTCAATTAAAATATAGTTTTATCTTTTTGTTAAAGATTATCATTAGCAAAATGTAACATATTTTGGCTCTCTGATAAAAACTGTTTTGCATAATCTCCAAACCAATTTGCTACATATTTAAAATTTTTAATAAACGCCTGCTTATCACCATTTTCTAACATACATAGAGCTTTACCAAAACATGTATAATAACGCTTAATTAAGGGTAAATTATTTTCAGACTGTATAATAATATCTGCGTATAATTGTGCATCTTGTGCAAATAGTCGTCCTACCATTATCAATTCAAGGCGATAAATAGGAGAAGATAATAATAATAATTTTTTTAGATTAATTTTTTCTTCAGCTAAATGTAATCCATAAGCAAAAGTTGCAAAATGACGTAATGCTTGAATAAAAGCCATATTTTGATCGTGCTCAATATTATTAATAAGATATAAACGAGCTCCCCATATTTTCATTTGCTCAATAAACCACTGATAAGCATGTGGTTTGCGCCCATTACACCAAATGATTAATTGTTTGGCTAAACTACCTACATCCGCTCCAAACATAGGATGAATTCCTAATACTGGTCCAGTATGTGCAGATAACATGGCTTGCATTGGAAGTCGCTTTATTGAGCATAGATCCACTAAGATACAATCCTGTGGTAAAGTAGGAAGTTTTTTGATGATTTTTTCTGTTAAATGAATAGGAACACTAATAATGACCATTCCTGGATTATGCAATAATTCTTCTGAACGTTCCCAATCATCTTTATCTAGTATATTAACCTGATAACCTGATAAAATCAGCATTTTTCTAAACAGAGAACCCATTTGTCCATAACCACCAATAATAACTATGGAACGTAATGCCGGATATAAGGTTTTAAAACCTTTGTTATTTTCATGAATGTAAGATTCACGCATTAAACGACGTAATAAATCTTCAATTAGGTCGGGAGAGATACCTAGACTTTTAGCTTCTTGACGTCGTGAAGCCAGCATACTAGCCTCACGTTCAGGATCATAAATAGGTAAACCATGTTCACTCTTAAATTGACCTACTTCTGAGACTAACGAGAGCCGTTTTGCTAATAATTGAATAATCATTTTATCAAATGTATCTATTTTATTACGTAGCAAATTTAATTTTGCTTCCATAATTTATTGAACCTCATATAATAAACGCGTTGATAGTACTCCTTGTAATTGGAAATAAACTTTACGTAATAAGAGAACGGTAGTTTCCCAACTAATGCATTCATCTGTTACTGATATACCATATTGCATTTCACTACGAGGTTGATCTGCACTTTGCTTACCTTCATAAAGGTTGCTTTCTAGCATGAAACCGATAATGGAACGATTACCGTTTTTGATTTGCATTACAAGTGATTCAATAACGTCAGATTGTTTTTGATAATTTTTATTAGAATTACCATGACTGCAATCTATCATTAAAGTAGGACGCAATCCAGCTTTTAACATTTCTTTTTCACATTTTATAACATCTTTTGGATTATAATTTGGCGCTTTACCACCTCTAAGAATTACATGACCATCAGGATTACCTTGCGTTTGTAATAAGCAAACCTGACCTGCTTGATTAATGCCCATAAATCGATGCGGCATGGCAGCTGCACGCATTGCGTTAATAGCTGTATCAAGGCTTCCATCAGTACCATTCTTAAAACCAACTGGCATAGAAAGACCAGAAGCCATTTCACGATGTGTTTGAGATTCAGTAGTACGAGCGCCTATTGCTGACCAACTAAATAAATCTCCAAGATACTGAGGACTATTAGGGTCTAATGCTTCAGTTGCTAATGGTAATCCAATTTCTAATAGATTTATTAATAGTTGACGAGCTATATGTAGTCCAGATTCCATATCAAATGAATTATCCATATAAGGATCATTAATTAGTCCTTTCCATCCTATGGTAGTACGCGGTTTTTCAAAATAAACACGCATTACAAGATACAATTGATCCTTTAATTGTTCAGCAAGTTTTTTTAATTTATGAGCATAATCAATAGCTGATTTAGTGTCATGAATCGAACAAGGACCACAGACTACTAATAAACGTGAATCTCGACCTGCAATAATATTAGCAATAGTTTTGCGAGAATTTGAAATCTGAATTTCCTGTTTTATATTGAGTGGAAACTTATTTTTTAATGCTTGAGGAGTAATTAAAATTTGTTCATCAGTAATATGTATATTATTCAACGCATCTTTTTGCATAATATCAACCTATTTTCCGTTTATGTAATTTTAGTTTTAAAAACTAAAATTATCATACTATATTTAGTATGTAATCACTTGTATATTTAAATTTATAAAATTATCTCCGTTCATATTTATATATAAAAATAAAATATATTCTAAAAAATATTTAATATTAAACAAATATCAATTAGCTATTTATCTTGCAAGCAATATTTAATAAAAATTAACATAAATTCTTTTATAATTTGACATAACTTATTATTTATTTTTATAACAACTATAAATAATAAGTTATTTATTTTTGTAAATAAAAAGTAATTATTTCTGATATTAACTTAATTTTATATAGATAAACAAAATAACTTTGCTTTTAAAGAAAATATTTAGTTTTAACTAATTAGTTTAAATAATAAAAATATAAAATAATAATAATAATATGTATTATTAGATCATTTTATTTTTTTTAGTATTCTTAAATTAAAGAATATTTAATTGATACGTTCTTTAATTCTAGCAGCTTTACCAGTAAGTTTTCGTAGGTAGTAAAGTTTAGCTTTACGCACATCACCTGACTTTTTAATTGTCATACTATCAATAATTGGAGAGTATGTTTGAAAAACACGTTCAATACCTTCACCATGAGAAATTTTTCGAACTGTGAATGCTGATTGTAATCCTCGATTACGAATAGCAATTACTAATCCTTCAAAGGATTGAAGACGTTTTTTAGAACCTTCAACGACCCATACTTTTACCTCTACACAATCACCTGGCCTAAAATAGGGTAGCTTATTATGCATATATAGTTGCTCAAGTTTTTCAATAATACCACTCATTATTAAACCTTACTCAATATTGGATAAATTAGTTTATTATAATAAATTTATTGCTATTTATTATTTTATTGTTGATTTAATTCGCGACAAAATTCATTCAGTAAATTTATTTGTTCTTTAGTTAAAGACAGTTGATCTAGTAGTTCTGGTCTTTTTAACCAAGTTCGACCTAATGCTTGTTTTAACCTCCAATGACGAATGTTGACGTGATTACCGGATAATAATACAGAAGGAACCTTTAAACCGTGTAAAATTTTAGGTCTAGTATAATGAGGATACTCCAATAAACCATTTGAGAAAGAATCTTCATAGGAAGATTCTTTTCCTAATACATTTGGAATAAATCGAGCAATTGTTTCTATTAAAACCATAGCAGGTAATTCACCACCACTAAGAACATAATCTCCTATTGACCATTCTTCATCTACTTCAGCATGAATTATACGTTCATCTATACCTTCATAGCGTCCACATATTAAAATTACTTTTTGATAAGTAGCTAATTTACGAACACCTTGATGGTTAAGTGTACGACCTTGTGGAGAAAGATAAATAATTTTAATATTATCATTTCCTGAAGCTATTTTCGCTGCATAGATAGCATCTCTTAAGGGTTGTACCATCATTAACATTCCTGGTCCACCTCCATAAGGACGATCATCTACGGTGCGATGTTGATCACATGCAAAATTACGTGGATTCCATATTTCAATACTAAGGAACCCTTTTTTTATTGCTCGTCCAATTATTCCATGTTTAGTAAATGCATGAAACATTTCTGGGAAAAGACTAATGATCCCGATCCACATTATTTTTTCGAATACATTCCTATGATTTCATCAACTAAAAACCAGGATCCCAATCTACCTGAATTTTTTTCTTGAAAAGATTTATTTTTTTAATAACTTGCTTATCAATAAATGGAATCAATCTTTGTTTGATATTGAAACAATCATTTAAATTAGCTTTAACGACAAGAACATCATTAGAGCCAGTTTGTATAAAATTAATAACTCTTCCCATGTCGTAACCAGACAAAGTTATTACATTGCAATCTATTAAATCACTCCAATAATATTCATTGTCTTCTAATGCAACTAAGCGTGTTTTTTCAATTATAATTTCAGCATTAGTTAACTGTAATGCAGTATTTCTATCGTTAATATCTTTTAATTTAATAATCAAACCTTGATTATGATGTTTCCAATTCTCTACATTAATATATTGCCATTTACTGTGTCGATAAATAAACCAAGGTTGATAGTAAAAAATACTTTCAATATTGTCAGTAGAGGAAAACAACTTTAACCAACCACGAACACCATAGGCTATACCTATTTTACCTACAACTAATGGATGTATAGGAGAATACATAACATAATTATTATTCACATTTTTGTTTTTTTATTAAATTATTAACTCGATTTGACATGGAAGCTCCTCGACTAATCCAATAATTGATACGATTTAATTCTAATCGTATATTTTTATCTCGACCAGAAGGAATTGGATTAAAAAAACCGACGCGTTCAATAAAACCGCCATTACGAGCATTACGATTATCAGTAACTATGATTTGATAAAATGGACGTTTTTTAACACCATGACGTGCTAAACGAATTGTTACCATAAATATTCTCTTATTTAAATAATCACACTCAACTAGTAAAAAATAAATTTTAATATAAATTAACATACATTGTACTTAAAATAATTTAAAAAACAACCATCACCATTCCAATTTAAACAAAACTATTAAAATTTAAATAGTTTTTAACTAATTTAGTGTCTATTAAATTGAGATGATAGCAAACCTTTTATATTACGTAACATTTTTGATATTCCGTTTTTATTCATTGTTTTCATAATACGATGCATATTGTCAAATTGTTTTAATAAACGATTAACGTCTTGTATTTTCATACCAGAACCTATAGCAATTCTTCTTTTACGTGAACCTTTAATAATTGTTGGATTATTTCGTTCATCATTAGTCATTGAATTAATAATCGCTTCCATATGCACAAGCATTTTATCATTAGTCTGTAATTTGGTACAATCTGGAAAATGACTTATTCCAGGCAATTTTTTGATAAAATTTGTAACACCACCTATATTATGTACTTGTTTTAATTGTTCAAGAAAATCATTAAAATTAAAATTTTCACCAATTTTTATTTTTTTCGCTAATTTTTTTGCTTTATCTTGATCTACTTTATTTTCTATATCTTCTATCAAAGATAACATATCTCCCATACCAAGTATACGCGAAGCAATACGTTCTGGATAAAAGATTTCTAACGCTTCGTTTTTTTCTCCTATACCTATAAATTTTATTGGTTTACCGGTAATATAACGTAATGATAAAGCAGCACCACCACGTGCATCACCATCAACTTTAGTAAGAAAAATACCAGTAAGTGATAATCTTTCGTTAAAGATGGTTGCAATATTTGCAGAATCTTGACCAGTCATTGCATCTACTACTAGCAATGTTTCTATTGGATTAATTATAGCATGAACTTGTTCAATTTCATTCATCATTAATTCATCAATATGTAAACGCCCCGCGGTGTCTACCAATAATATATCATAGAATTGCAATTTAGCTAATTGTAGGGCGTTTTTAATAATTTCGATTGGTTTTTGCGTTATATCTGATAAATAAAAATCAATATTAATTTGTTCGGCTAATTTTTCTAATTGCCTAATTGCTGCAGGACGATATATATCGAGTGAAACCATTAAAACTTTTTTCTTTTTTTTCTCATGAAGGAATTTACCTAGTTTAGCAACACTAGTAGTTTTACCTACACCTTGTAATCCAACTATTAGAATAACAGCAGGAGGTTGTGTATTAAGATTTAATGTATTATTTTCTACACCCATCGCTATAATTAATTCATTACGAACAATTTTTATAAATTCTTGTCCTGGAGTTAAGCTTTTATTGATTTCTTGACCAATAGCAGATATTTTAACTCGGTTAATAAATTCACGTACTACTGGTAATGCAACATCAGCTTCTAACAATACCAAACGTATTTCACGTAATGAATCTCGAATATTATCTTCAGTTAATCTACCTCGTCCACTAATATTACGAAGAGTTTTTGATAAACTATTAGTTAAATTATCAAACATATTTTCTCCTCTTACATGGTATAAAAATAAGAGTCCTTAGAAAGGGGTATAATACTGTTAATTAAGATATAATATTTAAAATAAATTAATAATTAACTTTAATATTATTTATACATTAAAAATGATTGTTTTATGGTTCCTATTTTGTTCATTTACTAATTTTCAAAGTAAATAATTTTTATTATTTTTTAATTTTATTATTTTCCTTAGTAACATATTCACCACTTGGATGAAAAATACAATTTTCAAGCAACTCTATTATTTTGATTCCTACTCCTAAATTTGGTCAGATTTTAAATCTTCACTACCATTGTTGCTCGTAACTTAAAACAAAATTAATAAAAATTAAAATGTACTCATTTTCTTCCTGAGCTCAATGAATAACAATAAATAGCCTTAACAATATAACATTGTTTGACCAATACCATGTCCTCTTCAGTATATAATATTATGCTCCAGTATTGTTGGTTTAGTCAGTTTATATAATTGATCAGTGATCATGCTTCATTAAGTTAACATTATATAAACGAATTAACAAAACAGTAATGGATGGGGCTTATTGATGTTGGTCATAAGATGTAGTATTCCCAAATTGTTCAAATATGTATTTTAAAGTCTTAATAATTGTAAGTTATTTACCGGTGAAGAAAGTTAAAAGAGAAGAAGTTTATTAGAAAATTTATTATTTTATAAATTAGTAAGACTGAAAATTCATTGTTATACCCTTATAACAAATTAAGGCTTTTTATCTTGATCTAGTTTATATTGAACTATAAACTTGGT
>NZ_SZZX01000007.1:0-55669 GCF_009830015.1 Pantoea sp. Mhis
CCGTCCGCCACTCGCCACCCAAAGAGCAAGCTCTTTTGTGTTGCCGTTCGACTTGCATGTGTTAGGCTTGCCGCCAGCGTTCAATCTGAGCCATGATCAAACTCTTCAATTAAAACTTAATTAATTTACATCATAAATTATATGATGTTTTTAACATACAATCAATTGTTACTATATTGAAAATATATATATCAATTCTGCGAATGTTCACACAGATTGTCTGATAAATTGTTAAAGAGCATTAACACTAATGTAAGATTAAATAGTAATTTTATTACTATAATGTGGTATCCTACTCTTTACTTTTTTTCTGTCAATCTTTTTTATACATTTTTTTTATATTAGTTGATAATAATTCATATTATTAATATTTTCTCGAAACGAATTAATTTAATTATATCTATATTAAATTAATTTTATATAATACAATTAATTTATTTTATATAAATAATTTTTCTAATGATGAGAATCCATAAAATTGTAAAGTAGGTATTAATTGCATTACTTCATTATTTATTTGTGTACAAAATGCTATATTTTCTGCAGTAAAAAATTTTTTAATATTTTGATATTTTAATATCCATACTGTGCGACGAGCAATTGCTTTTCTTGAATCTACTAGTTGTGTTCCAGATAATAAAACAGATTTTATCTCATCGTATAATAATGGGAAATGTGTGCATCCTAATATTACAGTATCCGGTGGTTTTTTCATTGTTATCCAAGGTTCTATGATAGATTTTATATCATTAATTATTATTTTTTTACCATGTACCTTTGCTTCGGCTAAATTTACTAATTTACTTGAACCTAACATTTCAACTTTACATGTTTTAGCAAATTTTTTTATTAATTGATGAGTATAATGACGGTTTATAGTGCCAAATGTAGCTAATAAACCTATTATTTTATTACGTGTTAAAAATGCTGCTGGTTTAATGGCAGGTACAACACCAATTATTGGAAATTCAAAGTTTTTTCTTAAAGTAGATAAAGCAATAGTGCTAGCTGAATTACAAGCGATGATTGCTAATGATAAAGGAAATTTTTTATAAATTGCTTTTATTATAGATATAATACATCTTAAAATATAGTTTTCGTTTTTTTCTCCGTAAGGAAAATTAGCATTATCAAATACATATAAGTATCTAATATTTGGTAATAATGTGTGAATTTCTTTATAAATAGATAAACCACCCACTCCAGAATCTAATATAAGTATTGTTGGTTGAAGTTTAGGATTGATTTCTTGTAAAGAAGTATTATTTCTTTCTAAAAATTGAGTAAACATATTTTATTTAATTAAATAGTTAATGAATAAACAAATATTAGTTTAATTTTAAAGTTATATATATATTGAAGTATAATTAATTTCATCTATATTTATATATATAAATATCATATAAAATATATTATTAGAGATACTCTGTTAATTTTTTTAATTTTGTTAATTAGATGGTTTTTGATTATATATATTATATTTTTATTAAATTTGACTTAACATAAATTCAATATAAATATTAATAATTATAAATATATATATATATTGTGAATATATAGTATATTAACGATTGTATTAAACAATTAGGCAATAACACTAAAATAAATCGGGAACCTTAAGATTCCCGATTTATTTTAGTGTTATTTTAAAAATGTTCATCTTTTAATACGATAAACGCGCATTATAATCCAACCAATCAATCCAATTAAAAGCACAATAGGAATAAGATTAGAACCAATATTTGGATACTCCGCTCGCACTAAAACACTATATACTAAAATACCAAGAAGAAAAAACGCTGCTGCTAATGAAGGAACACCATTTGGCATATTCCTATTGAGATAACGTTGATGTAAAGACCAAGTCGCTAAACCAAGAGAAATCATTGGAAAAATTGAAAAGGGTACAAATGTACTGAACAGCACTGAAAAAGAACCATTTATAGCTAAACCCGTAATAAAAGCTAATAAAAGAGTTCCTTTATCGCGAAAAATTTGCTCGTTCATTTCATTATCCTTTATCATATTACTTTTCGAATTTTTTAATTCTATATTTAATGTTATAAGTTGTATTAATGTTAATAAAAACATATTTATACAATTATATATAAATATAGCATGAAACAATAAAAACTCTGTAAATTTTATACTTATAAGATATTAATGCTTTTAAAATAGTTAAAATATAAGTCTATTGTTTCTATAAAATAAAATGTTTTTTATAAAAATATTTTTAATATAAATTATATATATATACTACTTACATATTTATCTATTGATTTATATAAATAAATTAATTAATTAAAGTATTAATTATAATATAAATAGACATATATGTAGATATATAGATAATCTTATAAAAACATTAAATGTTTATAAAAATAAAAACAGTAATTATATACTATTACTTATGTAAAATAAATTATTAAAACTTAAAGTTATTAATATGTCAAACAAATAATAACACATTGATGTTATATAAATAACAGTTTAAAAAACATATGTTAATATGTATATTAAATAAATATTAACTTTTAATAATTTTTATTCTAAAACATAAATTTTAATTATTTTTACTTAATTCAATATTGGTTTTTATTAATTTCTATAGATACTATTTTTAATGCAACTCCTGCAAGTACATTAAGTTTATTAATAGATAATTGTAATCATAATACTAAATATACATCATCTTCAATAAGCGCGCAGAATTGTTTAAATTAAACTAAACTCATTTTTTCAAATTGTATTAGTTGATTAATGGCAAATAATAGAATATTACCAATAATTTTATGATCTTCTCTAAATGGAATTACCCTAACAACAAGATAATGAGCAAGATCACTTACATTAGTATAAGCTTTTTTAGCTACATTTTTCACAATGTTGAGTATTTATATAAATATTTTCAAATACTAAAAAAGCAATATTCAAACATTCAAAGCATGTATCAACTACATCAAATAAATGCTTTTTTATATTCTTGAACATCGCTAGTATTATATAATAATGCTAATTTTTTCATCATCAGCTTTCTAATCAAATAACCTTGTACACCACCACATTTACCATGAATTAATTCTAATAAATCTGCAGTTTTTTCTGAAGCATCAACGATGATCGAAATGTTAGCTCATCACCTAATTTAATAAAATTAATTTCAACAGCATTAAAACAAATCAAATCTTCCTTAAAACGTAATAAATGCATCATTCCAATAGAAGCATTAGGTAATAATTCAATTATATAATCGCGATTAAAAACAATACTAAAACTATTATACGTAACTTAAGCAAAACTTAAGCATTCAGCTAATTATTAACGATCAATCTCATAAATTATAACAGCCACCATAACTTAACTGATTTACATTAAGTCTATTAAACATATTTTACAAACTATTTTATCACATATTAATATTCCAATATAATCAAGACAACAATGAGCAAAAGTTATCGGTTATACACATTGTATATGTGTATAAGTTAGCATATGATCATTTTTAGCTACTGATATTAAAATATATTGCAATTTACTAATTGATTCTGATAAAAAATAAATCTACTTTTTAAACCATAATTTCATATCAGTAGTAATTTGATCATTACGACTACGATCTGTATGTAATTTTTCCTAATATTTCAACTTTTTTAATTAATTTAATTTTAACCTAACTATATATATCTTCAGCATCAATTTCTAAAATTTGTTTAGAATTAATATGGAGTATCTATAATAAAGAATATAATGCTAATTTCAGTTTTTCTGCTCAATTTCATTTAAAATATTTAGTGATAATAATGCTTTTGTTCAAACTATAGAACCAAGTATATTTAGTTCTACTAAACGATAATCAAAATATGAAGAATTACTAAACTTTTTAAAGCGATTATTAGTTAATTTCAAAAAAATTTAATTCCAAAATATCATCTTCATATTTCTAAATTTTATTAACACTTAAAATAAATGTTATTAAAAAATTTAATTGTAAAATTCATTAATTGCTTTGTTTATATTTTAACCTTTATTTATTTAGGGTACGAATACGAGAGGATAATGCGAATAAATGTATCAACCCCTCTGCATGATGAGGCTTATAAAATTTATCATTACCAGAGATTGAGTATTTTTTTTGAACATAAACTATTAATTAATTTATTTTTAATTACAGTAACTTGTTGTTTATATAACTGAATAACAATTCCACCACTTACTATCTCAGATAAAAGTCTTAATGCTATTTGAAGAGATTGACATACGGTAGTAAACCAACTGCCATCGTATATTACCTATATAAAACATCTCTACACCTAATTGTTGCTGTTATTTAAAATTATCACGATCTAATACTAGTTATGCAATTCGTCATAATGCATTAACAATAACATTATCACCTGAGTTTCATAATACCTACAAAATTTTATTTTATTAAGCGATTTTCTACAATATAATACATTCTATACCATGCTTTAAACCTAATATATTTAATTTATTAAGACATCCTAATAAATTAAATATATTATTATCTATAGATATAGTTATACTTCTTTCTATTTCTAAAGAAATTTATTCTAAATTATTCAGTGCTTCTAATGAATCAAGTTTTATGCCCAACAATCTTTATTTACTTTATTCCATGATTATTCCAATAAACCACTTGCAGTAAATACCAAATTTTCATATCTTCGCTATAAATCTTTTCTAGTGATGCAGTAGTTGCAATATTACGATTTTTAAGATAATCAATTAACTCTTCACGAGAAAGTGAAGTCCATTCACGCCATGGTGCAACAATTTTTAATTGTGGTACTAATGCATCATAAGTAAATTTAAATGGTACTTGATCATTGACTTTTCTAGTAGAGTCATGACATAGCAACAGCGTGCATCTGCACCACTTTGTAATGCTAAATGTACTTGATATTTTATAATAATCGGACCCATTATTGCAGTACCTTTTTTAGTAAATAATTTCCTTCATAAAATGAACCAGTATTTAATACTGGATACACATATTCATTAATAAATTCTTCTTTTAAATTTAATATATAATAACTAGATACATCTTAATATAATGCTTTAGTTTCAATATCTTTTAAATCATTGGGTCTTGAGCAAGATACGCTACAAATGCAATAATTTCACAATCAATATAATTTTCTTTTAGCCAATGAATAATAACTGAGGTATCTAACGCTCTAGAATAAGCTTAAATAATTTTTTAAATTTGATTGCTCATGTTTTTCGATTCTTAAATTATACGCGAATACAAGTGTCAATAGGCACACCATTAAAAATAACTAAAAGTTATCTAACATAGCCCCACCGAACCAAGTAAATTAACAAGACGTCCTAATGCTCATGATTTTTTTAAAAACTGTATTTACCTTAATAATCATATACTTAGTAATAAAATCTTTAGAGATTAATTTATTTGCTTCAAGAGATGTAATTTAGGTAATACACTGTTCTATACTATCAATAATACCAATAACATTGAATAATATTACTAAATCTGCTCTCAATAGTAATTACTAAAGTGTTTGCACTTGAGTTGAATTAATATTCAGCTTACAACTATCATTAGTAATGCCAATAGAGCTTATAATAGGAACATAATCAAATTAACTTATCAGGTGAAATCTGGCCCCGTACACATAACCTAGATCTTTATCACATTACTAATATTCACCAGTTCAGCATCATCAATACAGAGACCTATAGAATTAATATTATATTTTTGCTTAAGAAAATAATAACTTACTAACAGTACTAATTAACACATCAGTAATAAATTTCATTTGTTCAGCTGATATAATACGTAAACTACCATATTTTTTATTGTTATATGAAGTTTTTTCATTTAATTATTAATTAAACATGCACCACAATGCATAATAATTAAAGCACGATTACATTTAATAAGATGTTCATATATTTCATCAAATATATGAACTAAACATTCTTCACTATTTAGCAAATACCACCTAGCTTAATAATCGAAGGATGATTCATAATTTATATATCTATATATTAAATTAAAAATAATGTTCAATAACATTAAAAGTTTAACTGTTACAACAAATCCAATATTATAAAATGGAATAACTATAACTGCTTTTAAGCGAGAACTCCTGTTTTGTAAATACGTATTAATGATTTATTATTATATATATTAGAATAAATTGCTCATATATCTTTATGTGTAACTATTTTCTGTAAATAAAAGTGATAGTAGTAAGGATGCCACAGGAAAAACTACCTGCTAAATGCAGGATAAATATCGCATAAATACCTAAATGAATAACCATTTCTAAATAATGCCGATGATTAAAATCATATGGCTGTAAACTAACTTCACATAAATGACTATTTATACTACCTTTGCGTCCTACACTACTTATTGCGTTAATTACAGGCTATTGATTATTATTAATAATATTTTCTTTAATTAAAATACAGATCAAGTAGGATAACAACCTAGTATCATTATTAATTGAACATTTTGAATATTTTCATCGTACCATTCAGTTAAACCATAAGCTGCTTTAGCTAATCAATCTTTATGCTTATGGACAAAATCATAATATTTTGATTATTACAACGAAATATATCAAAAAGATCAAAAATACAACCAATAGTTAAAAACTTTCTTGCTAAATCATGACTAACTTTGTGATCAGTACATATAAAAACAACATCAACCCTATTTATCCATTTATTAATAATCCTTAAATAACATGATATTAAATCAATAATAGCTTCAAGATTTGGATATATATCTGGTAATAATTTACCAGGATCTAAACTATTGTTAGAAACAACTAAAGCAATTATATTTATATATGACGATTTAAATAATTAATTCTACACCTGCATAACCACTAGCATCAACAATTAATTGTTGTATCAGCTATAGGCTCTCATGATAATAATTTAGATCAAAGCAATAAAACATTAATTAATTTATTAGCAGATTGGTTATATGAATTAGGATTCAATATACAAATACAATTTATTCCAAACACAAATTATAAATTTAATATGTTAGCTGGTATAAGAATTGATGATGGAGGATTACTTTTATCTAGACATACGGATACTGTTCCACATGAAAGTAAATATTAAAGACAGAATTCATTAAATTGAATTGAACAAAATAATAAGCTATTTAGCTTAAAATCTACTGATATTTAAGGTTTCTTTGTTATACTCGTAAATACATTACGAGATGTTAAAATTAAAAAATTAAACAAACCATTATATGTTTTAACTACTGCTGATGAATAAACTACTATGACAATAGCAAAATATTTTTCTGAAACTACTCAATTATGTCCTAAATGCACTCTCATAGGATAACCAATGATAATGACACTAATGCGGATGCATAAATAAAGATTTTATCGCAATTAAGATTGTAATTGAAGGAAAATTGCTTATGTTAGCAACTCTTTGAAAGATATAGATCTATTGATTTTAATGCATAATTCAATTAAAAAGCTAATAAAATTATATAATACACTCAAAAAATATAATCATGACAACTTCAAATCTCCTTATTCTACAATGGATTTTGGTTATATTCAAGGAGAAGGTATTGTTAATAGAATTTGTTCACACTGCAAATTACATATAGATATTGGTCCTATTGCAAATATTTATATAAATAAAATTAATATTTTGTTAGAAAAGCAATGAAATTAAATATTTCAAACACTTTAAAATACTTAACTATTATTAACTTATATGCACATATAACTCGATATGAATGTAAAAGTAACCATAAAAAATAAAAGTAATAGAAAAACTGTTAAATGTGAAAACTGAAGTAATACACTATTATACAGAAACCTCTTTTTCACAAAAATATCTTCAACATTAATATTAAGGCTAGATTCTAAAAAACAAGATCATTAACTACATGAATTTATTGATACTAAATTTATTAAACTTACTTTAATTATTATTAAAAATATAATCAATCATTTTGTTATTTATAAACAATAAAGATATTAATAAATATTTATTTAATCAATAAAATGTATATATAAAATAAAACAATTTAATTTAAGTTATCAATATTTTTAATATTGATATTTAAAATATTTAAGCTACTTCAAGATATTATATTATATATAAATTAATAATTATGATTAAATCCTTGTTTAATGATCTTATCTTAGAAAGATATAAAAAATTATCTATTTAAAGATTCTCTACATTTCAAATAATTTTATTTAAATTAATACTTTAATAAGTTTTAACATGATTAATCAGGATATTTATAATTAAATAAAATTTAATTAATGACGTTTTAACAATGTATTGCCGATATTGTTGATCTTAAACCAAGTGTATAACATATAGCATAACTCATCTCAGATCGATTCAAGGTATAAAAGTGAAAATCTTTTACTCCTTCGCGTAATAAAATTTTAACCATATTTATAGAAAATATAGCAGCAATTATCTTACAAGTATCTACATCATGTTCTAATCCCTCAAACATTGTATGCATCCAACCTGGTAAACGTACATTAGTCATTAATGCAAATTATTGGACTTGCTTAAAATTAAAAATAGGCAAAATACCTGGAACAATTTCAATATCTATTCCAATAGCTACACATCGATCGCGAAAACGTAAAAACTTTTCAATATCAAAGAAAAATTGTGTAATAGCTCGATTAGCGCCTGCATCAATTTTACGTTTTAAATAGATTAAATCTGCCTGAATACTTTTTGCTTCTGGATGACCTTCCGGATAAGCAGCTACAGAAATTTCAAAATCACCAACTTCTTTCAACAAAGATACTAAATCGCAACCATACATTATAGGTTTACAATCATTTATAGAAAAATCACCACGTAATGCTACTATATGACGTATACCAATATTCCAATAATTACGTGCAATATTACGTAATTCATCACATGTTGTATCAACACAAGTAAGATGTGGTGCGACTTCTAACTTAGTACGTTCTTTAATACATTTTATAATGCAATATGTACTATGGTGTTCATTAGAACTCTTCCCATAAGTTACTGAAACAAATTTTGGTTTTAAACTGCTTAACTGTTTAATTGAAATCCACAAAGTTTCTTCTTTAGAATGTGGACGAAAAAATTCAAAAGAAACATTAATTTTTCCATTGTATTCTACTAAAAATTGATTTAGCACTTCGTGCTGATGAATAGAATAAAAACTCATATCATTACCTTAATTATTATACATCCATTAGATATTAAATATGAGTGAATAGTTAACAAGGAGCTATCTATTACAATCATTAGATGTAACATGGACAATTCCAAACTATCAGTCAACATAAAATTAATAAATAAAGATGATAATTATTCAAGTAACATGAAGTAATTTCATATTCTAATAAACAAGAATAAAGCTTATTAATAATAATTAAATTATATCTGTATATAAACTAAATGTTAGTTAGTTTTTTAGTAATTAATCTTAATTTTAAAAATTCTCATCTGCAATACGAAATGCATTTTTTAAGTCATTAATTAAATCCTGTTGATCTTCAATTCCTACAGAAATACGCAATAGCATATCAGACATTCCTGCTGTTGAACGTATTGCTTTGGACATACCAACGTGTGTCATAGTTGCAGGATGTGAAATCACACTTTCAACGCCCCAAGTGGTTCAGCTAAAGTAAATAATTGAAGTGAATTTAAAAAATTACGTAAATAAATTGTATCAGTATCTAGTTCAAAACTTAACATAGCACCAAAACCACGCTGCTGATACACAGCATATTCATGTCCTTTATTTTCATCCAAAGAAGGATGGTATATTTTTTTTACGACTGTTTGTTGTTTTAAGTAATCAATAATTTTTAATGCGTTATTTTGTGCAGTTTTCATACGTAATGCTAATGTACGTAAACCACGTAAGAGTAAATAACTATTAAAATTAGAACTAGTTACACCAATATTATTAGCCCACCAAGATAATTCATTTATTAGTGCTAAATCCTTAGCTATTATTACACCTCCTACTAAATCAGAATGACCATTTAAATATTTTGTACATGAATGAAGAACTAAATCAACACCTAATGCTAATGGATTTTGTAATATAGGAGTTAAAAAAGTATTATCTACTACGCTAATAGATCCAGCATCACGTACAGCTTGACAGATTCTATTAATATCTACTACCCATTAGTAATGGATTACTTGGACTTTCAATCAATACTAATTTAGGTTTTTCAGCCAATGATGCTATCAATGCTGATTGATCACCTTGATTAATAAAATTAAATCGATAAGCTCCTTTTTTGCTCATACTATTAAATAAACGATAACTACCACCATAACAATCATGTGGTGCTATTAGTAATTCACCTGGTTTTAGAAACATAGTAGTTAGCATATGTATTGCTGACATATCGCTGTTAGTTAATATAGCTCCACACCCACCTTCTAATTTTGCTAATGTAGATTGTACTATATCGCGTGTCGGGCTACTACGACGTGAATATGTATACGTGGTGCATTGAAATCGAGAAAACTAAAAGTGCTAGAAAGATACATAGGTGGAATAACGCTACCATACTGTTTATCAGTATTTAAACCACTATGTACTAAAATAGTTTCTTCTTTATATATTATCAGACTTAATCTTTTATGAGTGTCATTTAAAATGATTATTTTTAAATATCTATTAAGTAGATTTTAATATTTTTATATATATTTTAGAAAATTTAATTAACTATCCTATCTTAGATAATCTAAATATTGATAACGATTAGATTATAACAAATATATTCCTTAATTTTATAAGGAATATAATATATACAGTTGAATTTCAAATGTATATAAATAATTATTGACTTTAATTAACTATTTTAAAATTATATTTTTACTAATTAAGTGACTGCATTTCTAATTAAAAATAAGTAATAGATTACATTTTATGTTAAATATGACAAACAAAATTTTAGAATTTTAATTTTATTAAATTACTAAAATTTGCATAAATAAGATATTAGATTAATGATCTAATCAATCTTTTGTTTACGAAAAATCATAATAAATATATTTCATAAGATCTAAAAGTAATTACAGGTAATATATAAATGACATTTAATCTTTACAATTATTAATGTAAACATATTAAAAATTTATTTTTTATTAGACATACCTATAAAACGTTTATTAAAGCGCTCAACTCTACCACCAGTATCTACTATACGCTGTTTGCCTGTATAAAACGGATGACATTTACCACAGACATCTAAATTTAAGTCATTATTCATTGTAGAACGAGTATTAATTACATTACCACATGAACATGTAATTGTTACAGCTTGATATTTTGGATGTATCCCATTTTTCATGTCAAATCCTCACATAATTTTATATTAATCACATTGATACGATGAATATATTTAAGTAATAATATATAAGTTGCTAAGAAGCATATTATTAAATATAATATAATAAATAATAAATTAATTTTTTTAATTTATTATTTTACCTTAAGAATTTAATTTACATGCATATAATTTCAATATTAATATATATATATTAATTATTACAGAGAATGTTGGTTAAAATTATTATGCATATTGTTGTCCAAGTAGCTTTACCAGTACCACTCCCTCATTTATTTAATTATTTGGCACCTTCAAATACACCTGTACCAGTAGCTGGTGCACGAGCAAGAGTATCATTTAGAAATCGAAAGATGATTGGAATTGCTGTAAAAATTCTAAAAACTAAAGATTTACCATCTAAAAATCTTAAACAAATAGAACATATGATTGATGATCAAAGTTTATTTTCTCCTACGTTATGGCAAATTTTACATTGGTCAGCACAATATTATCATTTTCCTCTTGGAATAATTCTTAATCATGCTTTACCATTATTATTACGTCAAGGAAAAACTCTTCAAGAAAAATTGCATTCGCGATGGATCATTAATAAGGCTG
Organism: Pantoea sp. Mhis; assembly: GCF_009830015.1. NCBI lineage: Bacteria > Pseudomonadati > Pseudomonadota > Gammaproteobacteria > Enterobacterales > Erwiniaceae > Pantoea > Pantoea sp. Mhis. The sequence goes on from NZ_SZZX01000007.1 coordinate 11,970, forward strand.
GTCTAGAATTTAAAATATCTAGCTTACAAAACGCACCTAAACAACAACAAGCATTAGCAGCTTTACGCTCACAACCAATATATTCTCGTGAACTTAAGGAAAAAAAAATCAGCACCACTATACTAGAAATTTTACGTTCTAAAGGTTTATGCGATTTAAGTACTTATGAATCTCAAATAACTGATTGGCATACATTTTTTTTAGTTAAAGATAAAAATTTAAAGTTAAATAATGAACAAGAACATGCAGTTCAAGCAATGATTAATAATAATCATCATTATGTTGCATGGTTATTAGCTGGGACCACTGGTTCTGGAAAAACTGAAGTATATCTTAATATGTTAGAAAATGTACTATCACATGGTAAACAGGCTTTGGTATTAGTTCCAGAAATTAATTTAACTCCTCAAACTATAGCTCGTTTTCGTGAGAGGTTTAATATACCAATTGATGTACTCCATTCTTCCTTAAATCATAGTAAACGTCTTGCCGTATGGTTACGTGCTCGTAGTGGTGAAAGTGCCATTATAATTGGCACACGATCAGCATTATTTACACCCTTAGCTCGTCCAGGTGTCATAATTATTGATGAAGAGCATGATAATTCTTATAAACAACAAGATGGATGGCGTTATCAAGCTCGAGATTTAGCAGTACTTCGTGCTTACAAAGAAAATATTCCAATTATAATGGGATCTGCCACTCCAGCTCTAGAGACATTATACAATGTTCGTCAAGGTAAATACCAGCAACTCAATCTAACTCAGAGAGCTGGAAATGCAAAGATAATACATCAACAATTAGTAGATTTAAAAGGCCAACAACTTCAATATGGATTAACGTCAATTCTGCTACGTAAAATACGTAAACATTTAAATGATGATAACCAAGTATTGTTATTCCTTAATCGTCGAGGTTTTTCACCTATATTTATATGTCACGATTGTGGTTGGTTGGCCAAGTGCCAAGGTTGTGAAAGATATTATACACTTCATCAACATTATCGTCAATTAAGGTGTCATTATTGTAATAATCATAGACAATTACCAGATAAATGTTTGAATTGCACATCAGTAAATCTAATATCGATTGGAGTAGGAACTGAACAATTAGAACAACAACTTACTAAATTATTTCCAGACGTACCAGTCTCTCGCATTGACCGTGATACTACTGGTAAAAAAGGAGCATTAGAAAAATATTTAAGCAATATTAATCGCGGAGGTAAACATATTCTAATTGGTACACAAATGTTAGCTAAAGGTCATCACTTTCCTGATGTTACATTAGTAGGACTTTTAGATATCGATGGAGCATTATTTTCAACTAATTTTCGTGCTGCAGAACATTTTGCTCAGCTTTATACTCAAGTTGCAGGTCGTGCTGGCAGAGCTAATAAAGATGGAGAAGTGCTATTACAAACTTATCACCCAAAACATCCATTGTTAACAACATTATTATCTAATGATTATTTTAATTTCGCAGAACAAACACTTTTAGAACGCAAATTATTACAATTACCTCCATGGACAAATCATGCTCTTTTCCGCGCTGAAGATCTAAATAATGAAAAAGTAGTAGAATTTCTTATCCAATTACGTAAATTATTGGACAAACATCCCTTAAAAGATCAATCTACATGGTTAATGGGACCTGTACCATCCTTAACACAAAAAAGAAATGGATATTGGCGTTGGCAACTTTTATTGCAACATCCATCACGTAAGTATTTACATCAATTATTAAGTAATTTATTACCTTTGATTAAAACTATACATTCAGCTCAAAGAATTAGATGGACATTAGATATTGATCCCATTGAAAATTAAAGTATATATAAATAATTAAGAATCCATATCAGAATTTATTTAGATCAAATCTAAGAACTAATTAAAGATTTGTTTAAATTGATTAGTGATATTAATAATTAGTTGTAATATTCTCATTATAACATGTTAGATAATGAGCTTTATTTAATTTAAGTAAACATAGTTTTTATATATAAAAATTTTAAAATATATAACTTACATAAATATAACAGAATGTAAATAGATTTATATATTTATATTTAAATTTATATTTTAAATATCAAATATATATCCATAGTTTTTATAATATATTTTAATTAAAATTAACTAATAATAATTACTGTTATAATAAATAATATTACATAAGATATTTATTATAAAAATAAAGATTAGATTTTTATAAGGTATAAACATTAAAATAAATAGTTTTTGAAAAAAAATTATGAATCTTATTAAATAAATTTATTAAAAAATTCTTAAAACAAAAGTAATATTATATTGAATAACTAATGTCTATAATAAAAGATATATAAAAATAATAAATAAGCTTTTAATATAAACTGATAACAAATAATTTTTAATAATTTAAAATAAAATTCATATGTATAAATATAAAATTTAACTATATTAAAAAAATATAATTATTAATATAAGTATGTAATTCGCAAACTTTCCTGCTATTAAACAGCATATCACCGTTTATAACATCATCAAATTCTTATATAATTTATATAGGTACAGCTATGACCTTTAAACCATTAGGGGTTGAAATCATTCAATCTTACCCCATATAAAATATGGTTATTTTTAACAAATAAGAGTAATTTACTGCTGTAATAATGGAGTTTTCTAGTGACAACTATAGTAAGTGTAAGGCGTAAGGATCAAGTAGTACTTGGGGGTGATGGTCAAGCTACTATTGGCAATACAGTAATGAAAGGAAATGTTAAAAAAGTTCGTCGCCTTCATAACAATAAAGTAATTGCCGGTTTTGCTGGTGGTACTGCGGATGCACTTACACTTTTTGAATTATTCGAACGTAAATTAGAAATACACCAAGGTCATTTAGTTAAAGCCGCAGTTGAACTAGCAAAAGACTGGCGCACTGATCGCATATTACGTCGTTTAGAGGCCTTATTAGCCGTTGCCGATAAAAGTGCTTCACTTATTATTAGTGGTAACGGTGATGTAATTCAACCAGAACATGATCTAATCGCAATTGGTTCTGGCGGACCTTATGCCCAAGCAGCAGCTAGAGCTTTATTAGAAAATACAGACATTAATGCACGTGATATAGTTGAAAAATCACTAAATATTGCCGGTGACATTTGTATCTATACCAATCATAATATCAATATCGAAGAATTATTATTCAAGGCGTAAGGACCAAAATCATGTCTAATATGACTCCACGCGAAATTGTTAACGAGCTTAATCGTTTTATTATAGGTCAGGACTGCGCCAAGCGTGCTGTAGCTATTGCATTACGGAATCGGTGGCGTCGAATGCAACTAAATGAAGAATTACGTCATGAAGTAACACCAAAAAATATTTTAATGATTGGTCCTACGGGTGTTGGTAAAACTGAGATTGCTAGAAGATTAGCTAAATTAGCAAATGCTCCATTTATTAAAGTGGAAGCAACAAAATTTACTGAGATAGGTTATGTGGGTAAAGAAGTAGATTCTATTATCCGTGATTTAACTGATTCAGCTATTAAAATGGTACGAAGTCATGTTATAGAAAAAAATAAATATTATGCTGCGGAAATGGCTGAAGAACGTGTACTTGATGTACTTATACCTCCTGCAAAAAATAACTGGTGCCAAACTGAAACTCATGCCGAACCATCTGTTGCACGACAATCTTTTCGTAAAAAATTACGCGAAGGTAAACTAGATAATAAGGAAATTGAAATTGATTTAGCAGTAGTACCTATGGGAGTGGAAATTATGGCTCCTCCAGGTATGGAAGAGATGACTAATCAATTGCAATTAATGTTTCAAAATCTTAGTAGCCAAAAGCAAAAACCTCGTAAATTAAAAATCAAAGATGCAATGAAACTACTTGTTGAAGAAGAAGCAGCTAAATTAATAAACCCAGAAGAATTAAAACAAGATGCAATAAATGCCGTTGAGCAAAATGGAATTGTATTTATTGATGAGATTGATAAAATTTGTAAACGTGGTGGACAATCTTTAGGTCCTGATGTATCACGTGAGGGCGTACAGCGAGATTTACTTCCATTGGTAGAAGGTTGTACTATATCAACAAAGCATGGCATGGTAAAAACTGATCATATTTTGTTTATTGCATCAGGTGCATTTCAAGTTGCTAGTCCATCTGATTTAATTCCTGAATTACAAGGTCGTTTACCTATTCGTGTTGAATTACAAGCGCTTACTGTAAATGATTTCGAACGTATTCTTACTGAACCCAGCACTTCTATTACTGTACAATATAAAGCATTAATAAGTACTGAAGGAGTACATATAGAATTTACTGAAGATGGTATTCGACGAATCGCCGAAGCAGCATGGCAAGTCAATGAAACTACTGAAAATATTGGTGCACGTCGCTTGCATACTGTGTTAGAGCGTTTAATGGAAGATATTTCTTATAATGCCAGTGAACGTGAGGGCGAATCAATTACAATTGATGCTAAATATGTAGGTTATCATCTTGATAAATTAGTTGCAGACGAAGATCTTAGCCGTTTTATTCTATGAAATACTTATTTAATTATAAATCAAAGTATTAATTAATTATCCTATATATGAATATGGTTCTATTAAATTTTAGAAATGAATTTCTATATAATACATTTGTTATAATGGATATTATCTTTATTTCATTGACATAAAAATATTACGTATGATTACAATCCATATAATGTTGTATGAACATACAAATATTTAAGTTTTAAATGCATTCTTTTAGATAATCTTTTAAAAAATAATTATTTGAATGTATTTATATCTTATATTACATTAGAATAATGAATAAGATTATATAATAAATTTTATTACCATATCCACATATCACACTTGAGTTAATATAATTTAATAATAAAATATAAAGATAAAAGTAAATAAAAGATAAAAGTATTATTAATGAATCTATTAACACATTTAAAATAAATAATGGAATAATGAATCATTAACTCAATAAAGGAAGAAATATGACAAATTGGATAGATGCTGAAGTAACACAGATAGAAAATTGGACCGATACGTTATTTAGTTTAAGAATTCGAGCTCCAATTAATACTTTCATCGCTGGGCAGTTTGCTAAATTAGCCCTGATAATAAATGACAAATATGTACAACGTGCCTATTCTTATGTAAATGCACCTAAAGATTCTTTATTAGAATTCTATTTAGTTAAAGTTCCAGGAGGGCAGTTAAGTACATATTTACAAAATTTAAAATCTAATGATAAACTATTTATAACTAAGGATGCATATGGTTCTTTTATATTAGATACTATTCCAGATTCTGAAATTTTATGGATGTTATCTACTGGGACAGCAATAGGTCCGTATTTGTCAATATTACAACAAGGAGATAATCTTGATCGTTTTAAACATATTATCCTAGTACATGCTGTGCGTTACACTAACCATTTAAGTTTTTTACCATTGATGCAAAAGTTATATTATAAATATATGGATAAATTAAAAATTATAACTATCGTCAGCCGTGAAAAAAATATAAATTCTTTACATGGACGTATACCACAATTAATTAAAAACGGTGATTTGGAAAACGCTGTGGGTTTAAAGATAACATCAAATAATAGTCATGTTATGCTTTGTGGAAATCCAGAGATGGTACGTGATACTCAGCAATTATTAGAAAAAACACGAGAAATGCATAAACATTTTAAGCATAAAGCTGGCCATATAAGCACTGAACATTATTGGTAATAATATAAAATAAGCGTAAATATATCTGTAAATATATCTTATATATAGTAAAATAATTCTAGAATAATTATCAATTATATTTTTTGTAAGAAAAATATAATTTATTTCTCTTGTGAACTTTTAAGTTTGTAAAATTTTTTGTATTATTTATAATAAAACAAAAATTATTTGTGCACTTTTTAAGTGCAATTAGAAACCTATAATATTTTAAATTTGAAAAATGAAGTATATTCATTAAATATATATTTATATAATAAATATTATGGAGAAAAAATGCGATACCCATTGGTATTAGGTAATTGGAAGTTGCATGGTAGCAAGGATATACTTACAAAAGTACTCAATGCCATTTGTAATAACTTAATTACTATTAAAAATTATAATGTTGTAATTGCACCACCTATCATGTATTTAGAATTAGTAAACAATCTAATTAAGATGAGTTATATTTCATTAGGCGCACAAAATGTTGATATTAATGTTAGTGGATCGTTTACAGGAGACATATCAGCTAATATGTTAAAAGATGTTGGTGTAAAATATGTTATTATTGGTCATTCTGAACGTCGTCTCTATCATAAAGAAACCGATGAATTAATCGCTAAAAAATTCAATGTATTAAAAAACACAGATTTAGTGCCAGTTCTATGCATAGGCGAGACAGAAAAAGAAAAAATAACTGGCCAAACAGAAAAAGTATGTACTCGTCAAATTGACGCTATATTAGAAACGTTAGGTATAGAAGCATTTATAAATGCAGTAATAGCTTATGAACCGATTTGGGCCATAGGTACTGGAAAATCATCTAATGCTAAAAGCGTACAATTAATTCATAAATATATTCGCAAACATCTTGCTAAAAAAAATATATCGATTGCTAAACAAGTGATCATTCAGTATGGTGGATCTGTAAATGATCAAAATATTATTGAATTACTAAAAGAACCAGATATTGATGGTGTATTAGTAGGTACTGCTTCATTAAGTTCTAGTAATTTTACCAAAATTATTAAGGCATCAGTCACAACAACTACAATGTTTGAATAAATATTCAATGAATTAATTATTATATGTATTATATAATAGCTAGATCTATATCTATTGATAATCATAAAGTTAATATAGTTTTTTTGCAACATCTAACCAATCACTCTTAAATGGACGTTTCATATGCTTAAGAGCATTAATAATATCATGATGTACCATTTTTTCATTTTGAATACCAACACAACGTCCTCCGTAACCTTTAAGCAGCAATTCAATTGAATACGCCCCCATACGCGAAGCTAAAATACGATCGTAGGCACAAGGGGCACCACCACGTTGAATGTGACCAAGCACAGTAGAACGTGTTTCACGCTTAGTTTCAGTTTCAATATAGTAAGCTAAATCAACAATATCACATATATGTTCAGTAATAGCTACTATTGCATGTTTTTTACCTTTACGAATACCAATCTTAATTTGAGCTAATAACTCTTCACGAGTGTATATAATTTCAGGTAAGACAATAAATTCACAACCACCGGCAATAGCAGCTGCTAATGTTAAATCACCACAATAACGTCCCATTACTTCTATAATAGAAATACGTTGATGTGAAGAAGAAGTATCACGTAATTTGTCAATAGCTTCTACAATAGTTTCTAAAGCTGTGAAATAACCGATTGTATAGTCAGTACCGGCTACATCATTATCAATAGTCCCTGGTAATCCAATACATGGAAATCCCATTTCTGTTAAGCATTTTGCTCCCATATAAGAGCCGTCTCCACCAATAACTATCAATGCATCAATACCACTTTTATTCATATTTTTTATAGCTATTTCCTGAATTTTATTTTCGCAAAATTCAGGAAAACGTGCAGAACCAAGAAATGTACCCCCACAATTAATCATATTAGATACACTATAATGGTTAAGATTAATCATTCGATTTTGATATAATCCTAGAAAGCCGTCGTAGATACCAAAAACCTTAAGTCCTTCGTTTAGAGCGCAACGTACAACTCCGCGAATAGCTGCATTCATACCTGGGGCATCTCCTCCGCTCGTTAGTACAGCAATTGTTTTGATCATGACAACCTCTAGTTTGTTCAAAATCTATGATTATTTATCATAGCAAATTTATGTATTTATATTATGTAAATCTTTTATTGAGTTAAAATTTTAGAAATGCTGTTTTAAAAAAAAATATATATATATTTTTTTTATTTTATCTGTATATATTTTAGAAATTTATTATCTGGTATCTCATACATAACTAACAATTATTTATACTTTAAAATAAACCTAACTAAATAATGAGTCAAAGATAATGCACTACATAATTATTTATTAATTAATATATACAAATGATATTAATTAATAAATCAATAGGTTTAAATAAATTGTAAATTATAAACTATTGTTAGCTGATAACTTTATATTATTTTGTATATTTTAATATAAAAAATATCAATTTAAATATATAATACAAATTTTATTTAATATATAAATTTAAAAAAAGATTAAATTTATATAATTTTACTTGTATATATATATATGGAAATTTAATTTTTAATATACTTAAATAGTAATTTATCTAAATTTATGTGTTTAAATAAATTAAATTTAAATATTTATAAATATAAAAATGTATAATAATTAATTATATAAATATATTTGTTAAATATATTTATATAATTAATTATTAATTAAGATTAAATACCATCACCAAAATCATTGAAATATTGATCCATGTCCATGGATGGTTTGTCACTAACTGGTTTGCCTACAATACGTGCAGGTACACCAGCAACCGTAGTGTGAGATGGCACTGTTCTTAAAACTACAGAACCTGCACCAATTTTTGCACCTTGTCCTACATTTATATTACCTAAAATTTTAGCTCCTGCACCAATCATAACTCCTTCCCGTATTTTTGGATGTCTATCCCCAATAGTTTTGCCAGTGCCACCTAATGTAACTGATTGTAAAATAGATACATCATTTTCTACTACAGCTGTTTCACCAATTACTATTCCAGTAGCATGATCAAGCATAATACCACGACCTATATTTGCAGCTGGATGAATATCTACACCAAAAGAAACAGAAATTTCATTTTGCAAATAAGTAGCTAAGGCAAATCGCTTTTCATTCCATAACCAATGAGAAATTCTATAAGCTTGTAATGCATGAAACCCTTTTAAATATAACAATGGTATTAAATATTCATGAACAGCAGGATCACGTTGTCGAATAGCTTGAATATCATAACAAGCTGAAATAATTATTTTTGGATCTTTTTGATGTGCTTCGTCAATTATTTTACGTATAATAATAGCAGGCATAATTGAATTAGATAGTTTATTTGACAAAATATAACTTAGCGCACTTTTAAAAGTATTATGATTAAGTAAAGTTTCATGATAAAATTTAGACAATATAGGTTCATAATCTATTGTTAATTTAGCTTCAACTTTAATATTACTCCAAATTAATTCTAATTCTTTAGGAAACATTTTATTATGACTCCAATAAAAATATTGAGTATCTTTTATAGATATTATAAGTAATATATATATTAAATTTTTTTATTTTAATATGAATAATTCAGTATATTTAATATAGCTTCTCTTGCAGGTTTCTTACAGTACAATACTTGGTACATCTGCTCAACTATTGGCATTCTTACATTAACACTTTCAGCTAATAATTTAATTTCTTTATTATTACTATAACCTTCTATAACTTGTCCAATAATATGTCTTGCTTCTTCAACACTTTTACCTTCACCTAACATCATACCAAAATAACGATTACGTGATTGATTATTAGTACATGTTAATATTAAATCACCTAAACCAGCCATATCTGTAAACGTAGCAGGATCAGCTCCTAATACTGTACCTAACTTACTCATTTCATTTAAACCATTAATAATCAATGTAATACGAGCATTAGAACCAAAATTAATTCCATCTGAAATACCAACACTAATTGCAATAACATTTTTAATTGCAGCGCTGAGCTGTACACCAATATAATCTGAACTATGTTTTATGTGAAGAAAACTATCATAAAAAAACTTGTTTTGTAAATCTTTAACAAATTGTTTATCATTAGATACAAGTGTTATAGTAGTTGGTAATCCGATCGCTAATTCTTTTGCAAATGCAGGACCAGCAATTATTGCCAATGGTATATTATTACCTAGAATTTCGCGTGCAACATCGTATAATAAGCGACCTGTTCTTTTTTCTAATCCTTTAGTCGCCCATACGATTCTTGAATCTGGTCGTAAGTGATGTTTAATTTGTATTAGAATATTACTAAATGCATAACTAGGAACTACTATTATTAAATCCTGACTAGTATTAACAACTTTAGCTAAATTAGATTCAGGAATTAACATGTTAGAGAAAGGTACATTAGGCAAAAAAGTATTATTACATCGATCATGTTTTAACTTTGTTATAAATTTATCATTATATCCCCATAGTAAGACTAAATGTTTATTACGAGCTAGTGCAACAGCTAAAGCAGTGCCATATGAACCAGCACCAATGACGCTAACTGAACTATTAAAATATGTCATTGAGCATTCTTCGGGCATGATGATTTTTGATCCTCTTGCTGTAAGTATTTAATAAATAATGCATCAAAATTAACAGGGGTTAAATTAAACTGAGGAAAAGAACCGCGGGATACTAAACTTGTAATGCATTCCCTAGCATACGGAAATAAAATATTTGGACAATAAGCACCTAAGCAATGTGTCATCTGATTACCAGTAATACCACTTATGCGAAATATACCTGCTTGATGAATTTCACATAAAAATGCTGTTTCTTTACTAATAAGAACAATAACAGTAACATGTAGAACAACTTCATAAACCTCATCATCTAACTGGGTAGATGAAGTATCTAAATCTAGTTTTACTTCTGGTTCCCAGTTTTCTTGAAAAATTTTTGGAGATTTTGGTGATTCAAAAGAAATATCTTTAGTATAAATACGCTGAATCTGAAATTGTATTTCGTTAGCATTATCTTCTAACATGTTACTGAATCCTGTAATTGTAAATTACACATTAACCAATTAATAATTTATATTTAAATAACTTATATTCTTATAATACTTTTAACTACTATTGATTTTTAGCGCATATCTATCATGAATAAAGAACTAGAAATTATGCTAAATCAATTATTTTAAATTTTATTAAATATTATTACATACGAACTAATGGTAAATTTTCATCAATCCAGGCATTCATTCCATTACGTAGTACATAAACATCAATAAATCCCATAGATTTTAATTGCATTGCTGAATTTATAGCATTATTACCTGTGTTACATACTATAATTATGGGTTTTAAATTGTTCTTTTCTAATTTACCTAAAATTCCTTTTTTTATATCTGGTTCTGTTATATTAAGAGCTCCTGTAATATGTCCTTTATTATAGTCATTATGAAAACGAATATCGACTACTATTGCGTCTTCTTTATTTATAAGACATATTGCTTCGATACAATTAATAATTTTTACTTTTAAAAAAAATCTTTTTATAAGATTTAAAATTAGTGATATAAGTAGCATAACCCATATTGCACTGAGCACAACATGTCTATTTATAAACTCAATAATTTCTTGCATGAGAATTTAACCATTTCATACTAAAGATAATCATCTAAAATTAATGATAATAAATATCTATATATTATATTAAATACATAAAATTGCGATTTTATGGGATAAAAGTTTATTTATTTAAATAATCATACATAACTTAATCATTTGTTGATTTAATTATTTGGTTTAAAAATAAATACTATTATGTATGATATAGTAAATATAAAATAACATTGTTCAAGAATATAAATTCTCTATATTTATTTATAAATTTATTATAATACTATGCATTTTATATTTTTATTTATTAGTAAGCAGGTAAGGTTTATATCGTGTTCTAAAATTTTAGTTATCATGTAGTTATAGAAAATAATATACTATAAATATCTGTAATTAGTATTACAATCCTATGATTATATAATACTATATATATAAGTAAGATAGCTATTAAAATTCCTTAAATTATTCATGAAATATTAAGTTTTTTGCTTAAATCCTCTTGATAATTAATGATATAAATACATCATAAAAAAGTAATTTAAATAAAATTATATATACTATAAATAAATAATAAAATGTGTTATATAACACAAATATAAATAATTATATAGATAATTAAATGAGTTTTAATTCATTTAATAGGAAAAGATTATACATATAATAAATAATTATGATTTTTATCTTTTTGATTTTTTTATCATGATCATTAATCAAAAGGTTTTAAGAATTCGATTCATACATACTTATATTTAATAATATATACTTTAAAATATTTAAAGTGTATATTATTATAGATGTATGAATTTATTGATACAGTAAAACTTACTTAATAAATTTTGTATATAATTCAAAATATTTATTTTAAAACATATACTGTATATATAGTATAACAAATATAAGTTTAATATGTGATATAAAGCTACTAACTTCTAGTCAATCAATAAACAGCTCATTATGTATTATGTATAAATTTAATGATATCATCATATAGTCATGAGAACACTATTTAATTCTGTATATAATTAAAGGATATAATATTAAATTTACATATCTACTGTTTTTAACACAAATCCAATAAATTATCATATAAAATATATATTAATCATATAATATAATGAACACATTTATATATATCAAAAAAAACTATTTCTATATGATATTAACATTATTTATTTTATGATATTAGCTACTATAATGTAAGTATAATACATTAAAATGCTTGTTTTGTTTTTTATATAAAGAGATTATAATTTATGCAAGCTGAAGAACAACGTTTAATAGAGGGTTTGTTTCAACGTTTGAAACAAACTGAACAAAATGCAAGTCAACGAGATTCTGAAGCAGAAAAACAAATTCAGAAATTTATTCAACAACAACCAGCTGCTCCTTATTATATGGCACAATCGATTTTAATTCAGGAAGCTGCTCTTAACCGATTAAATGAACAAATTAAAAATTTACAAGATAGAATCAATCAATTACAGATATCTCAACAATCTGCTGGTAAAGGATTTTTTGGCAATTTATTCCGTTGTAATAGAAATAAAACAATACAACAACCACAATCTCAAATGTCACCTTTAAACTATAATAATAGTTATACTACAACGCAACAACCTTCTAGTTTTCCTCGAACTAGTAGTTTTATGTCAGGTGCTTTACAAACTGCAGCAGGTGTAGCTGGAGGAGTAGTATTAGGAAACATGCTAACTAACATGTTTCATCATTCAGCTCCTGAAGATATAATTAATAGTATTGAAGATGATCCTATAACATCGTTGTCAGAAACGAATGATTCATTTCTAAATTATGATTTAGATGCAGGTAATCTAGACACATTTAATGATATTTCTGACAGTCATTTTCTTGACCATAATGATATACAACAAAGTAATGAATTTAACAGTACTGATTTTAATATCGACGATGATGGTTTCATTTAACAAATATTAAATAAAATTTTTAATATTTTAAATAACTAAAATTAAACTTGTATTACAGCTACAAATATATTTTGTAGCTGTAATACATAAATATATTGAATTTTTAATATTCATTAACAATGAATACATATTATATCAAAACATCTTTTATTCAAAAATAAAATTATTTATGTATATTTTATACTGATTTACTATGCTGTAGTATATTTAATAGAAATTATTCTAAAGTGACTCTTTCTAAAATATCCAATGTAATTTTTTAAAAAAATATAGCTATAAAATCATTGTATTTAAAATATATTTTTCTGTAAATTTATTATTCACTTCTAAATAAAATATTACTTTTAATTAACTTTAGTTAATTTTTAAATTTTATTTAAATCTATTACCTGAAATTTAAAATTCATATGGTATGTAAAATTTATTGACTATTTAAAATAAAAAGCTTGTATGTATACATATAAAATATATATACATTAATATTCTTTATTTAAAATAAATGTTTTTGCATTTATAAAATATCGCTATTATTTATTTAACTATTATAAATTTTATAGAAACTAAATTTTTAGAAAAAATTAAATAATTGTATTATGCTATAATTTATTGAAATTTATCCAGTCATCTAATTAATAGATATACAACTTTAATTAGTTAATAACTTTAAAATTATAATTATATTGACACATATTATATATATGTATTGAATTTAATAAAAATTTTTAAAAATAATAAAAAATATTTTTGTATTTAGTTTGATAGGTAAGATATATGATTATTGTTACCGGCGGTACGGGTATGATTGGTAGTAATATTATTAAAGCCTTAAATATTCTTAACCACGCTGATATCTTAGTTGTTGATAATCTTAAGGATGGTCATAAATGTGCAAATCTTGCAGATTTAAATATTATAGATTACATAGATAAAAAAGATTTTCTTAATTATATTAAGTCTAATAGAACTTTTGGTTCTATTAAAATAGTATTTCATAAAGGTGCTTGCTCAGATACTACTGAATGGGACGGCAAATATATTATGGAAAATAATTATCAATACTCAAAGGAAATTTTACATTTTTGTCTTAATTATAAAATCCCTTTTTTATATGCCTCTTCTGCTGCTGTTTATGGTATTCGTAAAAAAAATTTTATTGAAGAACGCCAATATGAAAAACCACTTAATATTTATGGTTATTCAAAAATGTTATTTGATAACTATGTACGACAATTATTACCGTGCACAAATTCACCTATATGTGGTCTTCGTTATTTTAATGTTTATGGACCACGTGAAGCACATAAAGGAGCCATGGCGAGCATAATATTTCATTTTAATTCGCAGATTAATGAAAAATTAAGTTTAAAACTATTTGAAGGTAGTAGTAATTTTTATAGAGATTTTATTCATGTAGATGATGTAGTTGCATTAAATTTATGGTGTTGGAAAAAAAGAATTTCTGGTATTTATAATTGCGGAACAGGTCATTCTACTTCCTTTCAGGAAGTAGCTAATATAATATTAAGCTCTTACAAAGAAAATTTCATTGAATACATTCCATTTCCCAAAGAAATGCAAGGTTATTATCAAACATTTACACAAGCTAATCTTACTAAATTGCATCAAATTGGTTATACAAAAAAATTTAAAACAATTAATAACGGTATTAATGAGTATATAATGCAATTAAATCAACAAATTAAATCAATAAAAAATAATAAAGAATGAAAATTCTAATTATTGGTCCTTCGTGGATTGGTGATATGGTAATGTCGCAAAGTTTATATAGAACCATTAAAAAAAACTACACTCATTCAGTAATTGATGTTATAGCACCTATCTGGTGTTGCTCATTACTATCATATATGCCTGAAGTTAACCAAGCATTAATAATGCCATTCGATCATGGTATATTAGCTTTTAATAAAAGATATCAACTGAGTAAAATTTTACAGCTAAATAATTATGATCGATCATATATATTACCCAATTCCTTTAAATCAGCACTAATACCATTTTTTGCTGGTATTCAACATCGTATTGGTTGGCGTGGTGAAATGCGTTATGGTCTTATTAATGATATGCGTATACTAGATAAAACTGCATTTCCACTTATGGTTGAACGATATATAGCACTAGCATATGAAAAAACTTTTATTTCTGCAAAACAGTTACCCAAACCGTTGATGTGGCCAAAATTAAAAATCAATGAAGAAGAAAAGCGTAAAATAAAGTCTAAATTTGTATTTTTATCTATTCGACCAATTATTTGTTTATGTCCAGGTGCAGCACTTAGTCTAGAAAAATGCTGGCCACATTACCATTATGCAGCATTAGCTGAAAAATTAATTAAAGAAGGTTATC
Organism: Pantoea sp. Mhis; assembly: GCF_009830015.1. NCBI lineage: Bacteria > Pseudomonadati > Pseudomonadota > Gammaproteobacteria > Enterobacterales > Erwiniaceae > Pantoea > Pantoea sp. Mhis. The sequence continues at coordinate 27,636 of NZ_SZZX01000007.1, forward strand.
AAATAATATTAATAGGTTCAAAAGAAGATCATAAAATTTGCAACAATATTATCCAATTGTTATCAAATTCAGCTCGTATATTTTGTAAAAACTTAGCAGGTAAGACTCAACTTACACAAGCATTAATTTTACTTACACAGTGTATCGTTGTAATAAGTAATGATTCTGGACTTATGCATGCTGCAGCAGCACTTAATTGTCGGCTAGTAGTTTTATATGGTCCAAGTAGTCCAATATTTACTCCTCCTTTATCTCATCAGGCACGTATTATTCGAATGGATGAAAATTGCTATAAAATATATAAAAATCATATTAATAAAGATGGTTATCATCACAGTTTAATTGATATTGAGCCTATACATGTATATAAAGAATTAATGATTTTATTGAATTCATCAAAAAATTTAATATGAAAGTTTTAATCGTGAAAACTTCATCAATGGGCGATATATTACATACATTACCTGCAGTTACTGATGCAATGAATATTTTGCCAAAAATCTGTTTTCATTGGGTAGTTGAAGAAGATTTTTTACAAATTCCAGCATGGCATCCAGCAGTAGCGCGAGTAATACCTGTTGCAATTCGCCGATGGCGCAAACATTGGTTTGGTAGACAACAATCAAAAGAACGTAGACAATTTAAAACAGAATTACAGTTAAATAAATATGATTTAATTATAGATGCACAAGGACTTATTAAAAGTGCTGTGTTAATTACACGTTTGGCTCAAGGCAAAAAACATGGATACAATTGTCAAAGTGCACGAGAATCTTTTGCTGGATGGTGGTATGATAAAGGTCATAGGATTAATAAAGATCAACATGCCATAGAACGAACTCGAGAATTATTCTCGAAATGTTTAGACTATAAAAAACCAAAAAACTTAGGAAATTATGCTATTGCGGAACATTTTTCTTCATCATTAACTAATAATACATATGAATATTTAATTTTTATACATTCTACTACAGATACTAATAAACATTGGCCAGAATTATACTGGCGAAAACTAATTCAGTATATACAATCAAATATCTTAAAAATAAAACTTCCCTGGGGATTAAAACATGAATATTTACGTGCTTGTCGCTTAGCTAAAGGATTTAAATATGTAGAAGTTCTACCTAAATTAACGTTGGAGCAGATTGCTATGCAATTAATAGGTGCACGAGCGGTGGTATCTGTAGATACAGGATTAAGTCATCTAACAGCAGCTTTAGGACGCCCGAATATTACCTTATATGGACCTACATACTCACAATTAATTGGTAGTTATGGGAAAAATCAAATTTCATTAACTTCTTCTACTCAACATCTTAGTGATTTAAAAGTAGAGTATGTACTTCCTTATCTTCAATCCATTTTAGATAAGAACATTTTATAAAATATCTTTTAATGTATTTTTTACTATTACCTTTTCGAAATATTTTACGTTTTTTTTAAAAAAACAAGAAAGAATTTAATAGTTCAAACAACTAAAATCGATGATTTTATTAATATTACTCCTATGCTACATGCTTTAAAAAATTCGGATATTTTAATTAGTCGTATTGTAGAACCATTAGCACGTTATGATAGTACTATTACTCATTTTTATTTAATTGAAAAAGCCAATAAAATTTTTTACTAAAATTATATTAGTGTTTAAGTTAATGAATAATTATGATAATATTTATCTCGTTTATCCTAATAGCATAAATCTTTTTTTACATCTTTATGTAATGCGACCAATAAACAATTTTTAAAAACATATGCATATAAGCTTTATTATAAATATTTTTATAATAACTCTACTGGCATGGTAGAACATACTAAATTAGATTTAACTTTAAATAGCTATTTAAAGCTAATTAATCGAATCTTTAAGTATACAAATTTTCCTAAACATGCAACTTTTCCTTTACATATTCAATCAATCATCAATCTATCATTGATTCATGTAATATAGGGATAAAAATTGGAATAATTATTGTAGCTGGCAATAAAATAAAAATTATTCCAACTAAAATATAGATTGAACTTATTGATTTACTTGATATTTTTATGTACATTTTTTTTATATTTGGTAGTATTGATGAAAGATCTTGGTTTGATAACTTATTAAAATTAACAGGAAAAAAAATATTGTAAATTTACTTGGTCAATTAAAATTAGAGGATGTACCGTGGGCTATTTCTCAAATGAACTTTTATATTTCTTCTGATTCAGGTAATGGTTATATTGCTGATTCACAAAATATTCCAATTATCATGTTTTATGGTCCTTGTTCATTCCAAGAACAACGACCAGTACAAAATGTACTTTTAATTGGTCCAGAAGAAAATATACAAGCTTCAAGTTTTGTTTTTGACACAAAAGTTCAAGTTAAGCAATTTACTAAAGATTTATTTATTTTAATTGAAGAAAAAATAGAGAAGATCAAAATCTTTATCAAAGATAATTTAAAAATTTTACTTACAATATAACTAATTAATTATATTAATAAAATTAATTAGTATAATTAACATAAATTAATTTTATTAAAATCAATATTATTGATATGTTCTTATTATTTAATATTCTTGAATGTTATAAGATGGATATTTATTTACATGAGTAAATTACGTATAGCAATTGTTCGACAACAATATCATTTAGATGATGGAGCAGAACGTTTTATTTCAAATATATTAGAAATATTAAATAATAAAGAATTTGATGTTAATCTTATTACGCGTAGTTGGAAAAATACAGGAAATATCAATTGGAATGTACATATATGCAATCCAATAAAATTTGGTAGGATATCTCGTGAATATCATTTTGCTAAGATTGCACGTGCATATTAGAAACATGAGAAATTTAATATTATACAAAGTCATGAACGTATTGACGGATGTAATATTTTTAGAGCTAGTGATAGTGTACATCGTATTTGGTTACAAGAATGTATGCGTACTATATCACCATGGAAATGTTTAAGTAAAGTTTTAAGTCCTTATCATAGGTATATACTTAAAGCTGAAAAACATTTAATTCATCATCTTTAAAAGCTATAATTTGTAATTCAAAATGGTAAAAGAGGATATTTACGCTATTATTCGCTTGATTCTAATATGATTCATATCATTTATAACAGTATAGATTATCACAAATTTATGCCAACTATAAAAAAAGATCGGTATTTTTCAAGTTTGCAACTTAATCTTCCTTGTAATGCTACTGTCATGATTTACGTCGGTTTTGATTTTAAAAGAAAAGGATTATCGTCATGCTATTAGAGCTATTGCAAATACTGATCGGTATTTAATAATAGTTGGTCAAGATAAGCAATTACCTAATTATAAAAAATTAGCAAATAATCTTAATTGTTTAGATCGATTAAGAACTGTTAGTTTACAAAAAATATGCAATTATTTTATCATGCAGCAAATGCTTTATTACCTACATTCTATGATCCATTTTTTAATATAGTATTAGAATCAATGGCTTGTGGTTTAGCCATAATTACCAGTAATAGATGTGGAGCTACTGAATTTATTCGTGATGGACAAGAAGGTTTTATTCGTGATGCTTTAAATATTAAAGGATTAAATGAAGCTATATTAGCAACACCATCACTTACAAATAATTCTATTATGGGTGAAGCTACACGGCATAAATCCAATCTATTTAGTCATAGATATCTATCAAAATCATTAACTACGCTTTATAAATTAGTATTGAATTAATGTTTTAATAAATCGACAAAAATCTTAAATTTAGGTAAAATTATTAGTTTTAATTATATATTTTAATATAGCTTAATATCAATAAATAATAATGCGTACTATGATAACCTTATATACGATTTTATCGTATTTGATTCAGCCATTAATTTGGTTATATTTACTCCTACGTAGTCAAAAATCACCTAATTATCGTGAACGCTGGGCAGAACGTTATGGGTGGTATGGACATTGTGTTAATAAAATACGACCAAATGGTATTGTGTTGCATTCAGTTTCGTTAGGAGAAACTATCACTTCTATTCCTTTAATTCACGCATTACTTAATCGTTATCCAACATTACCAATTACTATAACTACAATGACTCCTAGTGGTTCGGACTTTGTACGTTCATCATTTGGTAAAACTGTATATCATGTATACCTTCCGTACGATCTTCCTTCTGCTATAAATCGCTTTTTACAAAATGTCAAACCAAAATTAGTAATTATTATGGAAACCGAATTATGGCCAAATATTATTTATACCTTACGCCAAAATCATATTCCATTGATCATTGTTAATGCACGTCTATCAAAGTATTCCACTATACGTTACCAAAAAATTGGTAGTTTTATGAGGAAATTATTACAATATATAACGTTAATAGTTGCTCAAAATTCTGAAGATGCTAAGCGTTTTCTTAAGCTAGGATTGAATAAATCTCAATTAGTAATAAGCGGTAGTTTAAAATTCGATACATCATTAACTAATAACATAATCATTAAAACCATGATATTACGTAGAGAATGGGCTGCGCATCGTCCAGTGTGGATAGCAGGAAGTACTCATGAAGGAGAAGAAGTAATTATATTAAATGTACATCGCAGATTATTACAGCAATTTTCTAATTTATTACTAATTTTAGTACCTAGGCAACCAGAACGTTTTCATAATATTTATGATTTAACAAATAAATTTGGTTTTATTTCCATGTTACGAAGTAGTGGAGAAGTACCTTCTGATTCTACACAAGTAATAATAGGTGATACAATGGGAGAATTAATATACTTATATGGTATAGCTGATATTGCTTTTGTTGGAGGCAGTTTAGTTAAACATGGAGGGCACAATCCCTTAGAACCTGCTTTACATGCTATTCCAGTGCTTACAGGTCCTCATATCTGGAACTTTAAAAATATCTGTATGAAATTATATCGAGAAAAAGGATTGATTATTATTAATAATGCTTCTTCCATGGAGAAAGCATTAGTAAATTTATTACAAGATAATAAATATCGACGCTTCTATACCTATAATGCGATAAAAGTGTTATCCGAAAATCAGGGCTCAGTATATTCTATAATTAAACTACTAGAACCTTATTTACTACCTTTAATAAATGATTAATATATGTTAAAACCTCAACTTTTATCTATTGTAATGATTGTAAAAAATGAAGCAGAATTATTACCTAATATGCTAGATTCAGTTATTGATTGGGCAAATGAAATTGTAATACTTGATTGCGGAAGCAATGATAAAACTTATGAAATAGCTCTTAGCTATGGTGTCAAAGTTTATCAAACTACTGAATGGCTAGGATTTGGTAAACAACGTCAGTATGCTCAAACTTTATCTACAGGTGATATGATATTAATGATTGATGCAGATGAACGCATAACCCCGAAGTTACGGCACAGTATACAGGAAGTCTTAAAGCAACCGCAACCTAATAAAGTTTATAGTTTTAGACGTAAAAATATATTTTTAGGATATTGTATGAAGTACAGTGGATGGAATCCAGACGAAGTGATACGTCTTTATCCACGTAGTTTTAATTATAATAATAATTTAGTACATGAATCATTAGATATAAAAAATGCTCTTGTAATATTATTACATGGTGATTTAGAACATTTTACATGCCGTGATTTAAATATTTTTCAACATAAACAACTAAATTATGCTAAAGCATGGGCAGAAGATCGTTTTCAAAGCAGAAAATACTATAGTTTTCTGTCTATATTTAATCACATGTTAGGTGCATTCTTGAATACATTACTAATAAGACGAGGAATTTTAGATGGTAAACGAGGTTGGATATTAGCTATTGTAAATGCACAATATACTTTCAACAAATATTCAGCACTTTGGTGCTTGTATCATAATTCAAGTAGGAAAGATTTATGAGTAATAAAGCAATTTATCCTGGTACATTTGATCCTATTACTTTTGGTCATTTAGACATTATTACACGTGCTTCAGGAATTTTTGATCTTATTATCATTGCAATTGCTGCTAATCCTGCTAAACAACCACTCTTTAACATTGAAGAACGTATAAAATTAGCATATCAAGTAACAGCAGAATTACCTAATGTTAAAGTAATTGGATTTAATGGATTAATTACAAATTTTGCTAAAACTCAATCTACTAATATATTGATACATGGATTACGAACAACATCAGATTTTGAATATGAGTTAAGATTAGTACAGATAAATCATCATCTTATGCCTACCATTGAAAATGTATTTTTAATGTCTACGGAAAAATTTTCATTTATTTCTTCTTCTATAGTAAAAGAATTAGCACATTATAGTAATGATGTTCAAGCTTTTTTACCTGATGTTGTGCATCAATTGCTTATTAAAAAAATGCTATAATTTAAATACATTAATTATTAATATTGACATTTTGGACACCAAAAACTAGTACGTTGATTTTGCTTAATACTAACAATTAATGTTCCACATAAATTACATGGCTTACCAGAACGATTATATACTTGCAATTTATAATTAAATCGTCCTGGTTGTCCATCAACATGTAAAAAATTACGTAGTGTAGTTCCACCATGTTGAATAGCATTTAATAATACCGTTTTTATTACAGTTACTAACTTAGTTATTTCTATTTTATTTAAGTTCATAACAGCTCGGGTAGGAAGAATATTAGCATGAAAAAGACATTCATTAGCATAAATATTACCAATACCTACTACAATTTTATTATTCATCAACCATGGTTTTACTGCTGTAACTTTATTTCGTGATTTATAGAATAAATAATTAGTATCAAATTTATCACTAAGTGGTTCTACACCAAGTTGAGATAATATCTGATTTTCTATCAAATCCTTACTCCACAACCACAAACCAAAACGACGTGGATCATTATAACGTAACACTATATTATTATTCATAACTAAATCTACATGATCATGCTTAGTTACTGGTTCATTTAAATTAAATATACGAAGTCTACCAGACATACCTAAGTGGATAATGATCCAACCTATCGGTAATTCCAGTAATAAATATTTAGCACGCCTTTGTACACTTAATATGGGTTGATTACGTAATGTTTTAATTTCGTTGGATATTGGTTTACGTAAAAACATATTACGTATAATTGTGTATAAAATAATCTGATCAACTAAATAAGGTTCAATACTTTTTCGACTGATTTCTACTTCAGGTAACTCAGGCATTAAATTTTCAACCTTAATAAATTTTAAAAAAATAAACAGTTTAATTACGACATCAAGTTATTATAAAAAACAAAATTATTTAATTTTAGCTTCTTGATAAATTACATGTTGACGTATGATTGGATCATACTTTTTAAGCTTTAACTTTTCGATTTTGATACGTTTATTTTTTGTAGTTGTATAAAAATGGCCGGTATTGCCAGAAGAAATAAGTTTAATTTTTTCACGATTGCCTTTAGCCATAATTTATATCCTTGAATGTTTATTATCAGTACGAATTTTAGCTAAAACTTCATCAATTCCTTTCTTATCAATAATACGCATTCCTTGAGTACTTATACATAAATTAATAAAACGTTTTTCATTTTCGCTCCAGAATCGATGTGAATGTAAATTTGGTAAAAAGCGGCGCTTTGTTGCATTCATTGCATGAGATCGATTATTACCACTTACTGGATGTTTTTTTGTAACTTGACATACTCGTGACATACCTATTCTCCAAGAATTAAATTTTCTTATGCTGGGAATTTGATACTTAAATTATAATTGAATAATTTATTATTAAATAATTCAATTATATATATATATCTATAGATATGCAAATGCATTTGTTAAAAATCTTATTTTTACAAAATTATTTGAATAAAAGTTAAAATTTAAAATTATTAGCTTGTAATAAAAATGATTCGATCTAATAATCAATTATTTTTTTAATACTTAACTTTTTTTCTTATTGAACTCAATATTATATATTAATATACCGTGTATATAAAGTGTACAACTTAATTACACAAAACTTTAAATTAATTAACAGTTTTATATGAATAAATATATTTAAATTTTTATAATTATTGTATTTATTGTACATTAATAAATTCATAAAAAGTGATATCATCTACTTTCAATAAAGTATTACAAACAATTATTAGTAATACTTATAATTTTAAAATTAAGGTAAGAAAATGGCTATATTAGCTAAAAAAAAATTCTATTAGGTATCAGTGGAAGTATAGCAGCCTATAAAACATTAGATTTAATTCGTCTGCTGATCAATCATGGTGCAAAAGTACGGATAATAATGACTGAAAAAGCAAAAGAATTTGTTACACCTCTAAGCTTACAGACAATATCAGGATACCCAGTATTTGATAATTTATTTGCACGTGATATAGAAACAACGATGTTTCATATTAATATAGCAAAATGGGCTGATTTAATAATCTTAATTCCTGCTACTGCTGATTTAATTGCACGTGTAACTAACGGTATAGCTAATGATTTAGTAACTAATGTATGTATTTCTAGCAATGTGCCTATTGCTATTGTTCCTGCAATGAATCAGCAAATGTACCATGCGGATATAACGCAAGAAAATTTAAAAAAATTACATCAAAGAGGAATGCTAATTTGGGGACCAGACGTTGGTAAACAAGCTTGTGGTGATATTGGTCCAGGTCGCATGCTTGAACCATTAGCAGTATTATCTTATGTAATTGAATGGATAAATTTTATTAAAAAATTACAGCATTTAAATATCATGATTACTGCAGGTCCAACTCGAGAAGCATTAGATCCAGTACGCTACATTAGTAATCATAGTTCAGGAAAAATGGGATTTTCTATTGCTACAGCTGCAGCTCAATGTGGTGCAAAAGTTACTTTAATTACAGGTCCTGTGAATTTATCTACTCCTTATGGAGTAAAACGTATAGATATTAATAGTGCAATAGAAATGAAAACAGCAGTAATGAGAACAATTAACCAACAGCATATTTTTATTGGCAATGCAGCTGTAGCAGACTATCGAGCCAAAAATGTTTTTTTAGAAAAAATTAAAAAACATGATAAAGATAATAATCTTACATTGCAGCTAGTTAAAAATCCAGATATTATTGCAGATGTAGCAGCATTACAGAGCAATCGACCGTTTGTAGTTGGTTTTTCGGCTGAAACACAACATATAAGAAAACATGCACAACGAAAACGCTTACAAAAAAATTTAGATTTAATTTGTGCTAACTATATTGGAAAAGTAGGTCAAGGATTTTATAGTGAAACTAATGCTGTTCATCTTTTTTGGCAGAAAGGAGCAAAAACTCTTCCATGTATGAATAAGAAATTACTAGGCAAACAATTAATAAATGAAATTATAAACCTTTACAATGAAAAAAATCGACGTAAAAATACTTGATAAACGCGTTGGCAATGAATTTCCATTACCAACTTATGCAACTTCGGGTTCAGCTGGTTTAGATTTACGTGCATGTATTGATGAACCCATAACAATTATCCCAGGTATGACTATTTTAGTACCAACTGGATTAGCGATTCATATTGGTGATCCCGGTTTAGCAGCAATCATTTTACCACGTTCTGGACTAGGACATAAGCACGGCATTGTATTAAGTAATTCAGTTGGACTCATTGATTCAGATTACCAAGGTCAATTAATTATTTGTACATGGAATCGTGGTCAACAAAGCTTTATGCTTCGACCAGGTGATCGCTTAGCACAATTAATTTTTGTGCCAATCATACAAGTAGAATTTAATATAATTAAGAATTTTGATTCTACGATACGAGGGTTAGGTGGACTTGGTCACTCAGGATATCAATAAATAATTAAATTATTTATTAATCATGTAATTTATATATGTTAAGAAATAGCGTTATTATATATTTATTTATGTTAATACGCCATACTTTTTATGATAATCATGAATTCGTACCAAATATTCAGCCATTTCTGGTTTTTCTTCTAAAACTTTAACTATATGATTTAAATTAATAATTGAAATCACTTTACAATTATAAGTTGTTTCAATTTCTTGGATTGCTGACATTTTACACTTACCCTGTTCTTGACGATCAAAAGATATAAGTACAGCGATAAGTTTAGCGCCATGTGAATTGATGATTTTAACAGATTCTTGAATTGCTGTACCCATAGTAATTACATCATCTATTAATATGACTCTACCTTGTAATGGGCTACCGATCAATAATCCACCTTCACCGTGATATTTAGTTTCTTTACGGTTAAAACAATAAGGCATATCTTGATTATGGTGTTCAGCTAATGCTATTGAGGTAGCAGCAACAATAGGAATTCCTTTATAAGCTGGAGCAAACAATAATTCACCTTGAATATTACTATCTATTAATGCTTGAGCATAAAAACGACCAAGTATTGATAACTCTAACCCAGTATTGAATAAACCAGAATTAAAAAAATATGGACTACTACGACCGGATTTTAGAATAAAATTACCAAAATTTATTATATTTTTATTTAAAATATGTTCAATGAACTGACGTTGCCAATATTTCATTTATTACTTCCCAATCAATTAATTTATATTAAAATATAACATAAATGTTTAGTGAACTTATATTTAAATTTTTATAATAAATTATGATTGTTTTATTTAGATAATGTTAATATATTTTTAATTGATCAATTAAAATTGAAATCTATGATTAATTTCCTATGAAGTAAATTGATAAATTAATAGATTTATTAATCTACTATAGATTAGTTTTTACTATTAGTTCTTTTTTTAGGTTTACTTAGATATTTGAAATTTTATTCAATTAAAATATGATAAGAAACATTTATTTGATGTTTAGCAATTTCATTAGTCTTTAAACTAATATAGTTACAATATGACATTTTAAAAAATTAATTTATATCAAATAATATATTGATATAAAGTGATATTAATAATGAAAAAAAAAATTAAATATTTAATACATGAGATTTAATCTGATACATTTCTACCTATTTTAAATTTTTAAAAATATTTATAATCTGCTTGTTATTATTTTTAAATAATTAATTTGAGATATTATAGTACAGAATGATTGTAATTAATTACAATTTACTTTAATTTTAAAAATTTTAATATTTAATTATTTATTAAATATCATTTATTAGATATTTAAGTAGTGCTTTAACACTCTAATATTTATTATTAAACACTCAAAATCAATAAATAAAAAAATAATAAGGATTAAAAATCATGATTAGCAGTATGACCTCTTATGCTCTTTGTGAAACCAAAGGTGCCTGGGGTAATGCTACTTGGGAATTACGTTCCGTAAATCAGCGTTACCTAGAAGTTCATATACGCTTACCAGAAACATTTTATAAATTAGAAAGTATTATTCGTGAACGTATTCGTAATAGTTTAACACGTGGTAAAATCGAATGTAATTTACATATTAATGCAATTTCTAATACAAAAGCGAAACTTCAATTAGATGAATTTTTGGCTAAACAATTAATACAAGCTGCTAAGTGGATAAAAATCCAAAGTGATGATGGGGGGATTATTAATCCACTGGATATTTTACGTTGGCCGGGAATTATATTAGAGCAAAAATATGACTTTTATGCTATTAATACGGAATTACTAATTGCATTCGATAGCACAATCAATAATTTTATCACTAATCGTAAAAATGAAGGTATAGCATTAAAATCGTTTATTGAAAAACGTTTAGAACAAGTAATATATGAAGTAGATAAAATACGACTACTAATACCTGAAGTGATTAAATATCATAATGAAAAATTAATTACAAAACTTAAGGAAGCAGAAGTAACTTTAGACAATCATCGGCTAGAACAAGAATTAGTAATGATAGCACAGCGTATTGATATATCAGAAGAAATTGATCGTATTAACACATATGTTAAAGAAACATATAATATTTTAACAAAAAAAACTGCTATTGGTCGAAGACTAGATTTTATAATGCAAGAATTTAACCGTGAAGCCAACACACTTGCATCTAAGGCAAATAATGCTAGTATTACATCTTCAGCGATTGAATTGAAAGTATTAATTGAACAGATGCGCGAGCAAATTCAAAATATTGAATGATTTATTTATATAATATATTTATTTTATATTGTAATAAATGATATTATTTGCTTATAGTTAAAATTAAAATTTTAATAAAGTATCAAATGTTGTTTAATAATACATTAAATATATAGTTAAGATCTTATATAAAAAAATAGATAATTAAATATATTTAATTCATATTTAAATTATTAATATATATAATATTAAAGTTAATTAAATTATTTATTACTTTACAATTAATTTTATTTATTAATTCTAATATTGAAATATTGATTAAATCTTATAAATATAGATATATTTATTATATAGATAATTATAATAATTTATATAAGAAACTTTCTAAAAATTCTAATACTAAAAGTAAATGCAGTCTTTAAAATTTCTTTATTTTATTTAATTAATAGAGTTAAATGAATGTTTCAGATTTAATACATTGTAATTCTTATTATGTTATAGTTTTAGTTATATCGAAATTGATAGACGGAATGATTTATGTTATTAACTACTCTCTATATAATAGGTATTACTGTTGAGGCGATGACTGGCGCATTAGCAGCTGGTAGATGTAAAATGGATTTATTTGGCGTAATTATTATTTCTTTAGTTACTGCTATTGGTGGTGGTTCAGTACGTGATATTTTACTAGGTCATTATCCACTAAGCTGGATAAACCATCCGGAGTATATTATAATTATTTCTACTGCATCAATTATAACTATTTTTATAGCACCATTAATCCATCAATTACGTAAAATTTTCTTAATATTAGATGCTTTAGGTCTTGTAGTATTTTCTATTATAGGAGCACAAGTTGCACTAAATTCAGGTCATCCAGAAATTATTGCTATAATTTCAGCAGTAATTACTGGAGTTTTTGGTGGAGTATTGCGTGATATGTTTTGTAATTGTATTCCATTAGTATTTCGTAAAGAAATTTATGCCGGAATATCTTTTGTTTCAGCATGGATTTATATTACTTTAATAAGTACATCATTACCATCAGAGATAGTAACTATTATGACGTTACTATTTGGATTTTGTGCTCGTTTACTAGCAGTACACTTTCAGCTTAGTTTACCTATTTTTCATTACTCAGATAATTAATATTAATTCATCATTAAGTTTATGAGTAATGTAGCAACATAGATCAAGTAATTTTATAAATTAAGTTTTTTAAACATAATATAGCTAAGTAAGAAGGTTTATTTTTGAACATAATTTTCACTCATAAAAATAATTAATTTTTATTTAGTTTGTCTTAATTCATTATAAAGTAATGTATTTAAATACATTATTATAACAATTTATATTGTGGAAATATTTGATAAATAATGCTTTACTATTATTAATATCTTCTCTTCTGTTACAAAACAATATATATAACATTAACATTAATATTATATAGTTAATGATTTTAACCAAGTGCTAAACATATAAATTTTGAATAAAATATATAAATGATTTAGGATACCATAAATTCATTTATTTAATACATATGAATTTTAAAAAAATACTTTAATAAAGTAATAATAAATAATTATATAAATTATTTAAATATATATTTATTCATGTTTATAGATTAACTAAAATAATTATTTATTATTAATATTGTTGGTAATAATTTAATTAATACTTAGTATTACATTAGTTGAGAAAAAACTTGAATGTAATATTTAAGATACCTATGCTGTTATAAGCGATTAGATGTATTTTTATCAAGTTAACATGACGATATCTCAAGGTACACTTTATATTGTCTCAGCTCCAAGTGGAGCTGGTAAATCTAGTTTGATTCATGCACTTTTACATTCGAAGGCATTATGTAATATACAAATTTCTATTTCTCATACTACACGTAATATACGTCCTAATGAAATACATGGTCAACATTACTTTTTTATTTCGAAGAATGAATTTGAAATTATGATTGCTGCAAATGATTTTCTCGAATATGCTGAAGTATTTGGTTACTATTATGGTACTTCGCGTTTGGCTGCTGAGAATATATTAAATAGTGGTTCTGATTTATTTTTAGATATTGATTGGCAAGGAGCACAGCAAGTTAGAAGGAAAATTTCAACAACATGCAGTATTTTTATTTTACCACCTTCAACTAAGGAATTAGAATATCGCTTACGTATCCGTGATCAAGATAGCGAAGAAGTTATTGCTCATCGTATGCAAAAAGCTATACAAGAAATGAGTCACTATTATGAATATGATTATTTAATAATCAATGAACATATTAATTTAGCATTATCTGAACTAACAAGTATTATATATGCGGAACGTTTACGTATGCTTCGTCAAAAAGTATTACATAATGATTTAATCGCCAAGCTATTAGCGATTTAATCAATTTAAGTATTTTAAAAAACTTGTGCATAGCTTATGGAGTAATATATTTATGGCACGTGTAACAGTCCAAGATGCAGTAGAAAAAATTGGTAACCGTTTTGATTTAATTTTAGTTGCTGCTTGTCGAGCACGTCAGATGCAGGTTGGAGGTAAAGATCCTTTAGTTCTAGAAGAAAATGATAAATCTACAGTTATTGCTTTGCGTGAAATTGAAGAAGGATTAATTACAAATCAATTTTTGAATATTTATATTAATGCAGAACAATAGAGACAAGCGAAACTTTAAACTAAATATAAGTAATATTCTTGATGATTTAATTAAAAATATTTGTAGGTCTATTTTGTATAAATTTGAAAGTCTTAATAAATTAACTAAAAAATATTTATCTGAAGAGGAAATTAAGCGGCTTAGGCATGTTTATCTTATTGCACGTGAAGCCCATGAAGGACAAGCACGTTCTAGTGGTGAACCTTATATTACTCATCCAATTGCTGTTGCTTGCATTTTAGCAAAAATGAAACTTGATCATGAAACATTGATGGCAGCTTTATTACATGATGTTATTGAAGATACGCCTGCTACGTATCAAGATATGGAACAATTATTTGGTAAAAGCATTGCAGAATTAGTGGAAGGAGTATCAAAACTAGATAATTTACAATTTCGGGACAAGAAAGAAGCACAAGCTGAAAATTTTCAAAAAATGATTATGGCAATGGTTCAAGATATCCGTGTTATTTTAATTAAATTAGCTGATCGTACGCATAATATGCGTACTTTAGAATCGTTAAGACCTGATAAGAAGCGACGTATTGCTCTAGAAACTTTGGAAATTTATAGTCCTCTTGCTCATAGATTAGGTATTTATCATCTTAAGACAGAATTGGAAGAACTTGGTTTTAAAGCTCTTTATCCTAAAAGATTTCGTGTAATTAACCAATTAGTTAAAATATCACAATGTAATCGTCGAGAAATGATTCAAAATATAATTTTTGAAATTACTAATCGTCTACAAGGAGCAGGAATTGAATGTCATGTGAATGGTCGAGAAAAGCATCTTTATGCTATTTATTGCAAAATGCATCTAAAAACACAATGTTTTCATTCTATAGTAAATGATTATTCTTTTCAAATCATTGTAAGAGATTTAGATAATTGTTATCGTGTTCTTGGTGAACTGCATAATTTGTATAAACCACTTCCGGGACATGTTAAAGATTACATTGCTGTTCCTAAAAGGAATGGTTATCAATCATTACATACATCATTAATTGGACCACGAGGATTATTAATCAAGATCCAAATTTATACAGAAGATATGGAACAAATGGCAAAAATGGGTGTAGCAGCTCATTGGACTTATAAAGATATAGGATTATATAGCACAATACAAATACGTTCACAACGTTTATTAAAAAATCTTATAGAACTATATCAAAATACTGGTAATTCATTTGAATTTATTGAAAGTGTAAAATCTGAACTTTTACCAAATGAAATTTATGTATTTACTCCTAAAGGTCATATTATTGAGTTACCTGCAGGTTCTACTTCAGTAGATTTCGCTTATGCAGTACATAGTAATATTGGTCATACTTGCATTGGAGCCCGTTTAAATCATCGCTTTCATCCACTATCACAAAGGCTCACCAGTGGTCAAACTGTTGAAATTATCACTGCACCAGATGCAAGACCTAACCCTAATTGGCTAAATTTTGTTGTTAGCTCAAAAGCTAAAACTAAAATTCGTCAACTTATAAAAATTATAAAATACGATAATTCAGTTAATATAAAATATGATGTATTGAGAAATACATGTTACGATAATAAAAAATCTATTAAGATCGGCACTTATAACATTAAATATCGAAAATCCATAATATCAAAAAATTTTTTTGATATTATGCAATATTTATATTTAAAACATATTACTAAAAGTATGTTAGAAACAAAAATTCTATATGTAAGTAATAAAATATTATTACATATTAAATATGAATTAAAAAAAATATTCATAAAATTTTATAATAGATTATTGGTCAATCTTGTTAAAAATTATCTTTTTATTATTAATAAATCAATTATTATATACATGAATTTGGATAAATTTTTTTTTAGTTCATCAAAAATTCTTTTATAGAAAATTCAGTTATAATATATAATTAATTGTTAAATAATCACTATAAACTCTTAAATTTAATTTTATAATTACCTATTTTTATTTCTAATAGATAAAATATAATTGATATCTAGATCATCTAATTTAGATACTCATAACTAATTAATTATATTAATTTTAATAAGCATTAAACATAAAATTTTTATAATCAAACTAATCATTATTGACTGATAAGATATTATAATTACTTTATAAACATTATCTAAAATTAAGATTAGTTACCATTTATAATTTATTGATGTATATCATGATCTATATTAAACTATGCATTGAATTTTAACATTAAAGATATTTGATTAATAATTTGATTTTATATATTTATCATTATTTTTATTGACAATGATTGATTACTTATTAACATCAGTATTTTTATTTTAAGTACCATATTAGCTCTAAGTAAAATAGTTTTTATTTAAAATCATTAACTCAATTAACTTGTAATAATCTTTATTAAAAATTATCAATCATTTATATTGTATTTTAATGAAAAATTAAAATTTTTATAAATAAAATAGTATAGATAATAATAGATAGATGAATAAAAACTAAATAGATTTTAATAAATTAATTTATTAAAATTTTTACTAAATACTTTAAATATTAAATTTGATATAAAGATAGAAATGTTAGTTTAATTACTATTTAAAAAAATCAATATGACATATAGACATTAAATTAATATAATTAATATTGGTATAATTTAATAATATTTGAATAGATTGTTATTATAAAAATAATAATTAATTTAAATAATTCACAAATGAGCATAATAATCAATAGTCATAATTATTATTTATTTACTAAATAAAACTTAAAATGTTTAGGATTAAAAAAGTAGTGATTACTTAATATAAGTAAAGCATTAAATTTTAAAAAGGCACATTTACTAAATAATAAAATGCAAGTTTTGCATTTAAAAATACAATGTATCATGTAATGATTATTGTAATAATTAATTATATTTGATGAAATAATAAAGCTCTAAGTAAAACTATTCTGTTATACTTCTATCTAAAGCATTTACTATTTTATATTTGTTTTTAACTTAATTAAAGTTAACTGTAATTAAGTTAAACTAAAACATTTATATAGTTTAATGATTTAGAAATATTTTCTATGCATCAAATTATATATAATAAAATAGCTTATTTCTTGATATTTGAAGTTTTCTAGATAAGAAATTCCGCTATAGACATTAAAGTTATGTTTAATCATATAAGAAAAAATAAGCTGAGTAAATTATTTTATTTATCTATTAGATAAAGACACACATAACTATTTACCTTAAGTTTAAAAACTAAATGATATTGATAATTATCAATGTTTATTAAATAAGTTAATATAATCATATTTGTAATGTAGTTAGTTTGTATTTAATTTTTACTAACAATACGAGATGCGATTTTACGCTCATTCTCTGTTAGATGTAATTTACGAATACGAATTGATTTTGGTGTAACTTCTACTAATTCATCATCCTCAATAAATGCAATCGCTTGCTCTAAAGTCATTTTTATTGGAGGAATTAAAGTTATAGCTTCATCATTACTAGAAGCACGCATATTACTTAATTTTTTATTAGTCAAGCAATTAACTGTTAAATCATTAGCACGATTATGGATTCCAATAATCTGTCCTTCATAAACTTCTATTCCATGACTAACAAATAATTTTCCAAGATGTTGTAAGTTTGATAAAGCAAAAGCAACGGTTTTGCCTTGAGAACTAGAAATTAATACGCCATTTTGGCGTCTCCCTATTTCACCTGGTTGCATATTACTATAATGACTAAAAATAGAATGCATCAGACCAGTTCCTGAAGTTAACATCATAAATTCACGACGAAATCCAATAAGTGCACGACTTGAAATAATGTAATTTAAACGTAGATTACCTTTTCCATCTGGAGATATATCTTTTAGAATTCCTTTACGTTCAGATACTGCTTGCATAATAGAACCTTGATAACTTTGTTTAATATCAAAAATAACTTTTTCAAAAGGTTCTTGCTTACAGTTTTCAAATACTTGAAAAATAACTTTTGGACGAGATATTTCTAATTCATAACCTTCGCGACGTATATTTTCAATTAATATTGATAAATGTAATTCTCCTCTTCCAGAAACAAGTAATGTATCAGTATTATTTGTTTCTTCAATACGTAATGCAGCATTATATAGTATCTCTTTATTTAATCTTTCTAAAAGTTTAGAAAATGTTAATGACTTACCTTCTTTACCGTTAAAAGGCGAAGTATTAATTTTAAAAAACATAGTCAATGTTGGTTTCTCTATATTTAATATAGGTAATGCCTGTACATTTTGTACATCACAAATAGTATCAGAAATACGAAGGTCATTTATACCGGTAATTCCAACAATATTACCTGCTTCTGCTTCTTTAGTTTCTATAAGTTCTAAAGCCAAATATTTGAATATTTTATTTACTTTACCAATAATTGTATTTCCAGAGTTATTAATGATACTTACTTGTTGATTAATTTGTAATTTACCACGCTTAATATGACCTATACCAATCATGCCTAAATAATCATTATAATCTATCTGAAAAATTTGCATTTGTAATGGTGTATTAATTATTGCTTTTGGTGGAGATACATGATCTATAATTGTCTGATATAATGATATCATATTGTTATCCATCTTTAGATAACTTATTCCTGCAATGCCAAGTAATGCTGAAGTATAAATAATTGGAAAATCTATTTGTTCATCTGAAGCGTTAAGATTTACAAATAAATCAAATATTTGATTTACTACCCAATCTGGTCGAGCTCCTATACAATCAATTTTATTAATAATTACAATTGGTTTTAAACCATATTGAAAAGCTTTTTTGGTTACATAGTGTGTTTGGGGCATAGGTCCATCTATTGCATCTACAACTAATAATACAGAATCTACTATTGACATTATACGTTCAACTTCACCGCTAAAATCAGCATGTCCTGGAGTATCAATAATATTAATATGATAATTATTCCATTTTATAGCAATAATTTTTGCAAAAATAGTAATACCACGCTCTTTTTCAAGCTCATTAAAATCTAGAACATGCTCAATTTTTTTATTATAAAGAGAATTAAGAATATCAATAGTGCTTGATTGTCGTAATAATTGATCAACCAAAGTAGTTTTACCATGATCCACATGTGCGATAATAGCAATATTACGCAAATATTTATTCATAATATATCTCTCGAATATTATAAAAATAATCATTACTCTATACAGAGTAGATAAAAGATTTAATAAATATTTTTGAATTTCAATAAAGTTTAATAATAAATTTTAGTAATATTCATAATGTATTTATCGTTTTTCAAAATTTTGTTTTTCATATATTAAAAACTTTTGGTAATTAAATTTGTTATTTTAATGTGTTTTAACTTACTAACCAGCAAAGTATTATATATAAAATGTTATAACAATAATTGTCATAAATTTAATTATTTATTAATGTTATCAACTATTAATTATACCATAACTTAATGATTAATTTAATTGGATAAGTTATAAATATTTATTGAAAATAATTAAGCTTATTTATTAAAACAAAAAATAACTATTTGCAGGAGAGTTGCGTATGCTTGCTAAACATGTACTTTCGATGATAAAAGAGCAAAAAATTAAATTTATTGATTTACGTTGTACAGATACTAAAGGCAAAGAACAACATATTACTATTCCTTCTCAACAAGTAAATATTAAATTCTTTGAAGAAGGAAAAATGTTTGACGGTTCTTCCATTGGTGGATGGAAAGATATTAATGAATCAGATATGATCTTAATGCCAGATTTAACTACTGTAATTATGGATCCATTCTTTAATGAATCAACATTGATAATACGTTGTGATATTTTAGAACCAACTACGTTAAATTTTTATGATCGTGATCCTCGTTGTATTTCTAAACGTGCGGAAGAATTTTTACAATCTTCTGGTATTGCTGATATTGCAATATTTGGTCCTGAACCTGAATTTTTTTTATTTGATGATATTCGTTTCGGTTCTTCAATTTCTGGTTCACATGTTATTATTGATGATATTGAGGCCTATTGGAATAATAGTAAATTTTATAAAAACGGAAATAAAGGTCATCGGCCAAGTCTAAAAGGTGGTTATTTCCCAGTTCCTCCTATTGATTCTTCACAAAATATTCGTTCTACCATGTGTCTGTTCATGGAACAAATGGGAATAATAGTTGAAGCACATCATCATGAAGTAGCTACTGCAGGTCAAAATGAAATAGCAACTCGTTTTAATACTATGACTAAAAAAGCAGATGAAATTCAAATGTATAAATATGTAGTACATAATGTTGCTCATATACATGGTAAAACAGCAACATTTATGCCTAAACCAATGTTAGGTGAAAACGGTTCAGGAATGCACTGTCATATTTCTTTATTTAAAGATGATGTAAATCTATTTTCCGGTGATAAATATGGTGGTTTATCTGAAATTGCCCTATTTTACATTGGAGGAATTATGAGACATGTTAAAGCTATTAATGCACTAGCTAATCCCACAACTAATTCTTATAAACGTTTAGTTGAAGGTTATGAAGCTCCGGTAATATTAGCGTACTCAACACGTAATCGTTCCGCGTCGATTCGTATCCCCATTGTCACTAATATAAAATCATGTCGAATTGAAGTGCGTTTTCCTGATCCAGCTGCTAATCCATATTTATTATTCACTGCACTACTTATGGCAGGTCTTGATGGTATAATTAATAAAATTCACCCTGGTGATCCTTTAGATAAAAATCTATATGATTTACCTGAATCAAAAAAATCTAATATTTCAAAACTTGCAACTTCTTTAGAAGATGCTTTGCATGCTTTAGATACAGATCGTGAATTTTTAAAACGTGGAGGAGTATTTAATGATGATACCTTAAATGCTTATATTAAATTATGTCAATTAGACATTACTCGTGTATCTATGACACCTCATCCTATTGAATTTGAATTATACTATAGTATATAATAATTAGAGTAAATATTTATAAAAAATGACTATTATTTTAAATGAAATGTATTAGTTAATTTCAATTAAATTACGTTATTTAAAAAATATGAAAGCCCATTTAATCTTTTAAAGATGGGCTCTTTTTTATAAAAAATATTATTATTAAAGATATAAATTCAGTACGAGAGAATTTTATATACTAATTATTATATAACGAATTATTGAATATTTATGGAAAAAACTTAGTACCTTGTTATATCGTACTTTAATGTTTTAAAATTTTTAGGATGAATATCCTGCTTATGTGTAATTTAAATTACTGCATTACTCGTTTTATTCTTAGTGCATATAAGATATTCCAACTTCCAACAGATATTGGAATTGAAATTGCTTTTGCTGGACGTTCAAATGCTGGTAAATCTAGCGCAATCAATACATTAACTAATCAAAAAAAATTAGCTTATACCAGCAAATCACCGGGAAATACACAATCGATTAATGTATTCCAAATAATCGAAGGTAAACGTCTAACAGATCTACCAGGTTATGGTTATTCAATAGCATCAAAGGAAATACGGCGAACGTGCTCGAATGTATTACCTAAATATATTCAAAAACGTCAATCATTAAAAGGGTTGATAATATTAATGGATATTAGACATCCATTAACAGATATTGACAATCAAGTAATTAAATTAGCTACTCAGAGAAATATACCAATTATGATACTTTTAACTAAAGCTGACAAATTAATGTCTAATGCGATTAAAGCTCAGCTTAATATGGTTTTATATAAACTTTCATTTATGTTTACAGCAGATATACAAGTAGAAATTTTTTCTTCTTTAAAAAAAATAGGGGTAAATAAATTACAACAAAAATTAAATACTTGGTTTAGCGATCCTTATATAAATCAAATATAAATTTGAAACTAGTAATTATATATTTATTAATGTTATAATTTTTGTTAATGTGCTTGATCCCAATTATGCCCTATACCAATATTAACGCGTAATGGTACATCAAGTTGCGTAACATTTTCCATTATTTGACTAATTTTTTTGCTTGATATATCAATCATGTCATGTGGTATCTCAAATACCAGTTCATCATGTACTTGCATAATCATTTTTATAAATTTATTGTCTGTTTCCAAAAGCCAACTATCAATTTTAATCATTGCTTTTTTAATAATATCTGCTGCAGTTCCCTGTATTGGAGCATTAATTGCTGCTCGTTCTGCCGATTTGCGGAGAATAATATTATTTGATCTAATATTTGGTATCCATAGACGACGACCATCAATTGTTTCAACATAGCCATTTTTTTCTACTTGTTCACATGTTTTTTTCATATAACTAAGTATACCAGGATATCGATTAAAATAAAGTTCTATATATTCTTTTGCTTTTTTAGCATCTACGTTAAGTTGATTTGATAAGCTAAAATAGCTTATACCATAAATTAAGCTAAAATTAATTATTTTTGCAGTATTTCGTTGAACTTTAGATACATTATCTAGTGTTATACCAAATATCTCTGCTGCTGTTGTACTATGTACATCATGACCTAAAAAAAAAGCATTGCATAATCTTGGATCTTTGGAAAAATGTGCTAAAATACGTAACTCAATTTGTGAATAATCTGCAGAGACAATACTTTTACCTGATGTAGCGATAAATGCTTTACGAATACGACGTCCTTCTTTATTCTTTACAGGAATATTTTGCAAATTAGGATTTGTAGACGAAAGTCTTCCAGTAGTTGTTACTATTTGATGGTAGGATGTATGTACACGTCCAGTTAATGAATTGATCATTAAAGGTAATTTAGCAGAGTAAGTAGATTTAATCTTGGATAATTTACGATATTCTAGTATAATGCCCGGTAACTCATGTTTATGAGCAAATTCAATTAATACTGTTCCTTTCGTTGATTTAGTACCTCCTGGAGTTTTTTTATTGGAATGTATTCCTTTTATTTTAAATAATATATCTTGAAGTTGTTTGGGAGAAGAAAGATTAAATGTTTTACCTGTTATCTCATATGCTTTTTGTTCTAGTTCTGTTAGACGTATACTAATTTCCTTCGTGTATTCTATGAGCATATTTTTATCAATCAATACACCATTTTCTTCAATTCGTGAGATTACTTTCAGTAATGGAATTTCAATATCTTCAAAAATTTTTTTTGATCCTACTTCGTGAAGTAATTTAGGCCACATCTTCAAATGTAATTGAAAAATAATACTAACATGCTCAGCAGCAGATATAGCTGCTTGTTTTAGTTCAATATTATTCAATGGAATAGATTTCTTATTTTTTTGTATAGGTTCTTTAATATTTAAATATTCATAATCTAACCATTGCACTGATAAATTATATATATCATGTTTTTTATTAACACTATTTAGACAATAAGATTCAAGCATAATATCGAATTTAAAACCATTTGGTTCAATATTATGTTTTTTTAATATATATAATTCACGTTTAAGATTATGTCCAATTTTTATTAAATTTTTATCTTCTAGTAGAGGTTTTAGTTGGTTTAACACATTATTATAATCTAGCTGATTAGGTACGAACATATAACTATGGCTAAGTGGTAAATAAGCGATATCATTTGCTGTTATAGCAAAAGCAATTCCTATTATTTTAGTAGCTAAGATATCTAAAGAATCAGTTTTTAAAGTAAAAACAAAGTACTTAGCTTTTTTTAATTTATTTAACCATTCTTTAAATTTAATATTATCTAGAATAATAACATAATTATTACTGAAAATTATATTAGGATTTTTTAACTTCATTATCATGGTCTTATAATTTATATACCCAACTAAAATTTTATTTTTTTGCTCTGTAAAAATTTATTTTTAATTTAAATCATTTAACCATCGTTTAAAATTATAACGATCAAATAATTTTTTTAAAATACTCATATTGGGTGTTTTTAATTTTAGTTGTTCATATGTTAATTCTAATTTTAAATCGGTTTTAATTGATGCTAATTGATAAGATAAGAACGCTATATCACGATGTTTTTTTAATTTATTGACTACAGTTTTTGCACCACGAAATGAAAGATTAGTTATTTTATTTAGATTATTATAGATAATTTTTATATTTCCAATTTCTTTTAATAAAATTTGTGCAGTTTTTGCACCTATTCCTGGAATTCCTGGAATATTATCTATTTTATCGCCCATTATAGCAAGAAAAT
This sequence comes from Pantoea sp. Mhis, assembly GCF_009830015.1. Lineage (NCBI taxonomy): Bacteria > Pseudomonadati > Pseudomonadota > Gammaproteobacteria > Enterobacterales > Erwiniaceae > Pantoea > Pantoea sp. Mhis. The sequence continues at coordinate 52,454 of NZ_SZZX01000007.1, forward strand.
CAATAATTAACGAAGGTGGTATTCCATATTTTTGTTGTATTTCATTTGGGCCTAATACTATATGTTTCATAGTGTTGAGAATTTTAATTCTAGGTGTAACTAATTGTGCCATATCTTTATCAGTTGTGCTAATTAGAATTGTATGACCTTGTTTCTCTGCTTTTAATGCTAATGATCCAATAACATCGTCCGCTTCTACCCCTGCTATTTCCAATAGCGATACACCCATTGCCTGTATTATTTCATATAATGGAGGAATTTGCAGAGATAACTGTTTCGGCATAGCGGAACGATTAGATTTATAACCTTCAAATAATTCATCACGAAAAGTTTTTCCGTATGCATCAAAAATAATGGCTATATGCTCTGAATCATATTGTAAAAGTATGCTTTTAAGCATATTAAGTACACCATATATTGCTCCTGTTGGTTCTCCAATACTATTTGTTAGCAAAGGGAAGACGTTATATGCTCGATAGAGATAAGAAGAACCATCTATTAAAATTAAAGGATTTTTCGTTATTTGCATTATTGTAATTTTATTTTTTATCTTTACATGAACTTCTATTAATCAATAGTATTTTTTAAACTAAATATTATTTATATATACTTTAATTAAATAAATGTTTTGTGTTTTTAAAAAGATACATTTAATGAATAAACTTTAGATTAAAATATTAATTTTTATTAAATAGTTAATAAATAGTAATATAGTAGTAATATATGATTACTACATGAATAGTAGTAATAAAATTATTAAATATAAATAAATAATTAATAAAATTATTTTTTGTTTATTAAAAAAACAACAAGTTTTGCATAGTTATTAACAAACTTATTAATATTACTGTTATACAAACCAGCTATATTAACCATATACTTACCATTAACAAAAAATTCCGGTATAGCTTGTAAATTCATATCTATAGTAGCTTTTTGTTGTTTTGCAACTAATGATTTTACGCTCAAACTATTCCATGCGATATCATATTGTTTAGAAGAAATACCAGCAGCTTTTATAAAAGCTTGCTTTAGACTTTTTTCATCGAAAATAGCATGTTTTTTTTGTATTTCATCAAAAAGAGGAAGAATCACCTTATCTTCAACACCTAATGTTATTGCTATAGCCCAAGCATGTGTAAGCATTTGACCAAGTTCATTACCCAAAAAATCTACATGATATTTGACTAATTTAATACCAACTGGAAGATTCTTCTTTACTACATCACTTATATGATAGACATGTTCAAATTGATAACAATATGAACAAAAGAAAGAAAAAAATTCTAAAGCTTGTGGTGTATCATCATGAATATGAGGTTTTGATAAAGTTATATATTGCTTACCTTCATTGAATTGTATTGCTAATGTATTAAATGATAATATTAATCCTATTAATGTGAAGACAATATTTTTCATTCTATACTCCTAGTGATTAACTAACAATTTAATGTTAATTGATAGATATATTTATATATTATTTATCTTTTTTAAAAAAACTAAACAACATATGACGATTGTATTTTTATTTTCCTTTATTATTAATGAATAAAAATATTTATATTTTTAACTTTTATATAAAATACATATGATTATTTTCTAACACAACAAGAACGTTAGAAGAAAATTAATTTCTTTTAAACATGACTTAAAATTATTAATTTATTTGAATGTTTTAAATTAAAACTATCAATTGAATTATATAAATAATATAATATTAAATTAGTTCCTATTAATTTAATACTTATAAATAGCATGATATTATAATATTATTTAATATACGCGTTCTGTTTCTAAATTTGATCTCTTTTTAGATATTTTATCATCGTAATTTCTATTAAGTTCATATAATTATGTTATTCTATATTAATTGTTAATTACGTTCACAATAAAGAACTTAAAAAAGTTTAATTTATTTTAAAATCTTTTTAGTACTTATAGTTCTGCTATTAGATTAAATATTATACATAGGCTAACAATATAATTTATTTAAGAGATCAATTATAACGATATCTAGTTAACTTTCTTTGTTTAAATATTCTTTATAAAACAATTAGTTTTATAATATAATTATTTTAATATAAATTTCTTATTTATATATCTTCAATATCCATTTATTTATTAATGAATCATTATTTTATACACTAGACATGAAAATTACAATATAAGTAACTTATATTGGTTACTATAGTTTAATATACTAAAGTAATAATTAATTGCAATTTTTAATGTACATAAATTATAAATAAAATTACCAAATTAAAATATTTTAAATTTAATCAACTTCGCACTACTTCAAATGCCAATAAATTATATATTTTGTATCTACTATTATTGCACTCTACTAAATTAAACATAGATTATATAGAATATAATAAAGCTATATTTAACAAAATTGTACATCATTATGATAACTATAAATTATTCAATAATATTCTCTATTTTAAGTATTCAAAATATATGATTTATTATAAATTACTTTGTATTTATAATGTGAATAATTTTTATAAATAACATAATAATCTTGAACAAATCTATCAATATGTCAAGTTGAATTGAGTAATTATTATATTTTTTGGTACATTTTATGAAATTAACGTTGTTAACATTTTAGCTCAATAATTTGATTTATATCATTAAATATTAAAGGATTGTCTAAATAAACTAACATATCTATGTTTTAAAGCAATTTATTTATTATAAATATAAACAATGAATATTTATAATGTTTTGAGCTTAGTATCATAGATTATTTATAATGATTTAAATTTTAATGAACCTTTAATCAGCATAAAAACATTTTTATTTCACAATCCATTAATATCAAGCTTAAATTAACCAAAAGCAAATTTATTTGTCTTTAATATATTTTTGATATTTATATATATGCAATTTTATATATATATACTCAAAATAAATTATATTTTATATAGTTTATTTTATTATAAATACGTAATTTATACATTTATCTTAATATTATAAATTTTCATAAAATATTAACTTAATGAACGTTAAAGTTATTGACTTGTATCTAACTTTATATTTAAATTTTCTTTTAAAACATTTGATTATTCTATTATATTTTTATTTAAATAGTATATTACTAGTAATATACTATTTAAATAAAAATATAAAGATCGGAATATAGTCTTGTAGGTAAAGATTGTCATCGCATGTTTAGATCTCGGTGTGCTCCGTATCGTTCTATAATACATG
>NZ_SZZX01000008.1:0-53955 GCF_009830015.1 Pantoea sp. Mhis
CCTATGTTACAGTGATAAATTGAACGTGTTAATGCTACATATAATAAACGTAAATCTTCTGCTAATCTATTTTGATTAGATAACATATCAGTGTTATTATCTTTTAGATTTAAGATCGGATTTAAATTATTATAATAATTATAAGATTCACTATTTTTCTTTTGGAAGGCACACGCAAAAGGTAACCATACTAATGGATATTGTAATCCTTTAGATTTATGAATCGTAATAATTTGTACTAGATGAGAATCACTTTCTACACGCACTTGATGATTAATTAATTGGTTATTAGAACATGATATTTGTCGTGCAAGATAGCGGGTTAGAGCTTGAGGGTTATTTATTTTATACGTTATTTCTTGTAACAACTCGCCTAAATGCAATAAATTAATAACTCGACGTTCACTGTCTTCGACTGATAATAAATTTTGAATTAGTTGACGGTCAATGATAAACTTACGTATCATTGCTAGTATACCATGTTTCTGCCATATTAAATACCATCCATAAAAAATATCGATGATTTCATGCAATTTATAGATATTATGAATTAATTCTTCAAGTTTTAATGCATTTATACCAAATAAAGAAGTTGACATTGCAGTACAAAGCTTAGATTTATTTTCAGGGGACAATATTGCCTGCAATAAATACAGTAATTCATTTGCTTCAGATGTAGCATAAACACTATCACGATTAGATAGATAAATTGATGGAATGCGTAGTTGATTAAGTGCATCTCGAATTAAATTGCCTTCCTTACGATTACGTACTAATACTGTAATATCTGAGGCTTGAATAGGCTTTAATATTTGTTTTTTTGTTCCAAGTAACGCTCTTTTTTGCTGACCAGCCTGTAACCAATAATTAATATTCATTGCACATTGTTGTGCCATATACTGATAGTAATCAGTAATACTATTACCTTCTCCCGGTTGAACCCAAAACCTCAAAGCTGCTTGCACTTTATTATTTAGAGTTAAAGTTAGCATTTCATTTAAGGATGAATATTGTACTGGTAAAAAAGGAATATCATTTAAAATGAACGGTAATTTTACACGTGAAAATAACTTATTAATACTTTGAACCATTTTAGGTGAAGAACGCCAATTAGTATTCAACGTAAAATGAGATTTTATTTCATTACGTGCATGAATATAAGTAAAAATATCTGAACCGCGAAAAGAATAGATGGCTTGCTTAGGATCACCTACTATAATTAATGTATGTGCTGGTTGATTCATATACACTTTACGAAAAATATTATATTGTACTCGGTCGGTATCTTGAAATTCATCAATTAAAGCTACAGGAAATTTTTGACGAATTTTTTCTGCTAATTGATTTCCATCAGTTTTTTGTAGTAATTCATTTAATTTATTAAGTAAATCATTAAAACTAATTAATGATCTTAATTGTTTTTCTTTTTGTATTGTTTCACTTATTTCTTTTAATGCTCGGGTAATAATTAGTTTTCTTAATGAAATATTTTGTTTTAAAAATTTATCAATAGCTAAAAAAAGCTTATGATAAGGAGCTATTCCTTTTTTAGTTTCTTTTTCTAATGTAATTTGACTAAAACGTGTTAACTCAGATGGTATATGATAATTATCAGTATTACTTTGTGCCCAATACGAAATTTTATTTATCCATATATTTAAATATTTACTATTATATATGTGTTGATCAATATGGGAATTTATAATTAATGAACAAGCTTCTTCATTTAATAGTAACCATAATCTTTTAATATCATTAATATATATTAGATTTTTTTTATGTTGTGAAGTAAAAGTTTCTGCTATATCATAATGTATTAAATCTGATAGAGCTGTATTTCTTTTAAACCAAGGAAGTAGCGTATTAAATAATTGTTCAGGATCAGACCACTCTTCTGCAATGATTTTTGCTATATCTAACGTCAATGGATAAAAATGACGTCGCCAAAAATCATTAGTAGCTTCTTTTATTAAGAATTCTTCATCTTCAATCAATTGATGTTCAAATAAGACACCAGATTCTAAAATATTAAGGTTAAGTATACGTCGACAAAAACCATGTATAGTAAAAATAGCAGCTTTATCCATTTGATATTCAGCATTTAAAAGTAATAAAGAAGCATCAGCAGGATGTATAATATGTTTTAGTAATTCCATTATCATTAAATTATTACTAAAACCATTAATACAAGCTAATCGTAATTCGTGAATAATTTCACGAATGCGTTCACGTAGCTCAGTACTAGCTGCATCAGTAAAAGTTACAACCAAAATTTCCTCAATCGATAAAGGACGATAGTAGGAATTTTGTTCACCTAACCCAAGTAGCAAACGTAAATAGAGCAAACTAATGGTAAAAGTTTTACCAGTTCCAGCTGAAGCTTCTATTAAACGTTCTCCAAATAGAGGAAATGTTATAGGATTTAAAACATTAACGACTTGATTCATTATTAATAAACTCGTATAATTAATCGGTATATTTTAATCAGTCATGGAAAATATTATTAATAAATTAACTATTAGATAAAATAAACATATTAATGCTTAATATTTTCTATATAATGTTTTATAGAACATCTGATTTATCTTGAGTCATTTGAAGAATAGGTAAATACCATTGACAAGTAGCATTAATAATTTCTTCTATGATGTCATCATTTAGCATGCGACTTAAACGCTGTACATAAGGATCAGAACCGTCACCTTTAACTTTAAAATTACCATACCAAACTTGCCTTAGTTTATTGATCGCTTTTTTTTGAATTATTTTATTTTTTATTAACTGACGCGACTTTACATCAAAGCTAATATCTAACCACGCACCACCACATTTATTTAATAACATTAGTGGTTTCATCATACCAATTTGATATCCATTTATATATTTTTTCAAAAATGTTTTTGCTTTAACTGATGTTAATGGTTTAAAACACCAAACACTTTGTTGAAGTCCATATATACGACTTGTTCCTTTACCACCTAATGCACAATATACTAAGTGCTCTAACCATAATAGCAAACCATCTTTTATATTTAATAAATGAGATCGCCATCTTAGTAAACCATCATTTTGTACTTGAGTTAACCATCCAATCAATTGTATTTGATGCAATTCTATATTAACTTCCCATGTTTCTGCATTTTCTTGATATTGATTTCTAACTTTTAAGGCTATCTTTTGCATATCTGATTTTATATTTTGCCAAGAAATTTCTCCAAATGTACCATAAGGTATATTTCCAGCTAAACTATGTTGTAAATAAATATGTTGCGTGTCAACACCTGCTATTAATGCATTCAGTAATTGAGTTTTTATTTGCAATAAATGTAAATTTTTGGATAAAAAAGATTCATTATTTGGGATCAAAATATCTTTTGATATTTCAAAATGAACGTTTAATCGTTGATGAAACCAAGCACGTATTGGATGTTGCCAGAATTTTAATAATTGCTCTAATAATAATGTTTCTAATGATAATTGTGGTAATAATTTAACAAATTTTAATGTTGTTAAATTATTATGTATAGCTGTAGGTAGCCATTCACTAGCAAAACTTTGATTATATTTGCCTATTTGAAAATTTACTGCAGCAAAAGGTAGACGACTATGCCAAGTATGAAGATGATTACGTATATGTTGCTCGCTAATCTCTAGTGTACATTGTTCATCACCTATTAAATAGAAATTTTGGGAAATATAATCAATAAGCTCTTCGATTATCACTGACGGATAAAGTTTAGTATTATCTTTGATTGAACGACCGATATAACTAATATAAAATTTATTCTGAGCTGAAAGAAACGTTTCTAAAAAAACATAACGATCATCTCCTTGAGTACTATAATCACCTTTACGTATATTTTTTTTCATTAAATCAAAACTAAGAGGTGTATGTATGTGTGGATATACACCATCATTCATTCCTAATAAGCAAATGATTTTAAAAGGAATTGAACGCATTGAAATTAAACTACAAAAATTAATGGATCCTGTAAAAAATTGTTGATTAATACGTTGTTCATTAAGGGAGTTACAGAATACATTATAAAGTAATGAAATAGGAATAGATTCTTTATAAGAACATATTCCTTCTTCAATAATATTATTCCATTGCATTTCTAATAATGAAAATACCTCTTGCGTTTCTACATTCCTAATAAAAAAAGTATTGATTAGATCATTACATAATGATTGCCATTCATGAAGTGTATGTTTTTTAGACAAACGTACACGTAAATGTTCAAGGGAGGATAAGAATTCACCAAGATAACCAATTAATTCAGCTATTGATCCATGAGAAGCATCATATGGCAAAATACCTCGCCAATCTCCATTATTACTATTCATGGCATAACCGAGTAACATACGTTGTAATCCAAAAATCCATGTATGTTTCCCAGTACTTGGTAATGAAAATTCTTTAACATTAGTATCATCAAATCCCCATCGAATACCAGATTCCATTATCCAGCGTCGTAATAAACATAAATTATTTTCGGTAATTAAAAATTTTCGTGCTATTGCAGGAATTTCTAGGAATCCTAATATTTCTTCAGCAGTAAAACGACTTTCTGATATTTTCATTAAATTAAGTAATGCTAATATTATAGGATATTTTTGAATGGTACAATGATGTGAAATCGTAAAAGGTAAATAACGTTCATCTGTCATATTAGAAAAAGTTGCTTGAATAAATGGAGTATACTTATCAATATTTGTTACCATTACAATAATATCACGTGGTTTTAGTTCATGATCTGTTTCCATAGCACATAAAAGATAATCTTGTAGTACCTCAACTTCACGTTGGATACTATGGCAGACTTGTATAGTGATTGATCTATCATTAGAATTTATGCAACGTTTAGTAGAACTATGTTCTAATACACTAAGATGATGATTATCAATCCCTATAGCTACATTAGTATTTAAATTTAATATATCGGATTGAATATCATGTAATAAATTATCCTGCGGCACATCAACGAAAGCATAAATATCGTCAACTGGCACATTTAATTGATTAAGTAGAAAAATACTATCGCTTCCTATTTTTCCCCATGAAGCTAAAAGTGGATTACTTAGTTGTTGTTGCTTATTACATTTATTAAAAAAGTTAGATTCCTTATCTCTATCAGTAAATAATGAGGTGTTTTTATTTAAAGATAATTCATGGTTTTTAACCTTAGTTAAAAAAGTATAATCTTCAATATCTGCCCAGTAATGACGACATGGATTAGTAAACAAAAAATGAATATTAATATAACGACTAAGTTTTTCTAAAATTTTTAAATAAATAGGAGGTAAAGTTAAAACAGCAAAAATAAATATTCGCTTAGGAAAATTAGATGGCAATGAGTCCATACGTTCTAATATTTCAATACATCTTTGATAAAGATTAGCGGTATGTAACATTGGATTACTTTGGTAATTAGTTTGACTAATTAGATCTCGCCATAATAACGCTTGCCAATTCTGTGCTTTACCTAGACCATCAATTAAATATCCTTTTTCCCAATTTATTAACCAATCAGGACGATATATTAAATATTGCTCAAATAAATTTGCAATACGTACGCTTAATTGATATAATTTGCGATTATCATCATCGTTATCAATGTATTTTCGTAGCAAAGAAAATTCTTTTTTTTGAAGAAAAAGTGGTAATTTATGCATTACTTTCCAAGTCATATTTATTTTAGTAAATCTATTTTCTTCCGGAAGATTAGGTATTAATTTATGTAAGATATCCCAAATGAAACTTGATGGTGATAAAAAATTAATGTTAGAAGCAATATTAAAATGCTTTGCTATCTCTAGTTGTAACCATTCTGATATACCACTACTTTCCACTATTATTTGTTCAGTTATAAAAGGATCGGAAAGCGGTTCAATTGTCATTAATCTTACTGCTAAATCTTTTAATAAATCTAGATGATTTGAATGATAAATTCTAAACATAAACTTGTTTTAATAGAATTGTTTGATCTTATTTTAAATAAATTAATTTACTAAATATTATACCTTAATAATTCACGGAAGATAAAATTTTGTAAAAACATGTAAATAAAAAATTTATACATATGTTAAGTAACAATAATTAATATAAATATATATCGATAAAAAAGATTTAGTTATAAACCTTAATAATCTTTAGTACAATTCGGTTAAACTGAGATAGGTGCTTTAATTTCTGGATGGGGATCATAATTGTTAATCTTAAAATCTTCAAATTTATAATCAAAAATAGACATGGGCTTACGTTGAATACTAAGATTACTTAATGGACGAGGTTCACGCATTAACTGTTGTTTAGCCTGTTGTAAATGATTTATATATAAATGCGTATCTCCTCCCGTCCAAATAAAATCACCTACTTCAAAGTTACACTGTTGGGCAATCATATGTATTAGTAACGAATAGCTTGCTATATTAAATGGTAAACCAAGAAATACATCGCAAGATCGCTGATAAAGCTGACAAGAAAGCTGACCATTGACTACGTAAAATTGAAATAAAGCATGACAAGGAAATAACATCATTTTATCTAAATCACTAACATTCCATGCAGAGACAATAATACGACGTGAATTTGGAGTATATTTAAGTTGATTAATTACATTAGCAATTTGATCAATTTCTTTATCTACTCCATTGCTCCAATGACGCCATTGTTTCCCATATACTGGACCAAGTTCACCATTTTTATCAGCCCATTTATCCCAAATAGTGACACGATTATTTTTTAAATAACTGATATTAGTATCACCTTTAAGAAACCATAATAACTCGTGAATAATGGAGTGAAGATGTACTTTTTTAGTTGTGAGAAGCGGAAAACCATTTTTTAAGTTAAAACGCATTTGATATCCAAAAATAGAAATTGTCCCCGTGCCTGTACGATCGCATCTTTCTGTTCCTTCGTTTAATACATATCGCATTAAACTTAAGTATTCTTTCATTTAACCTCTCAAAATGCTTAATTTAAACGATGTTGATACGATAAAATTATTATAATAATACCAAATACAATCATGGGAATTGACAAAATTTGACCCATGCTGATACCCCAGACTAATAGCCCTAATTGTAAATCTGGTTGTCGAAAAAATTCAGCTATAATACGTAATATCCCATAACTAATTAAAAATAAAGCAGAAACACTACCTAATGGATGAGGTTTACGAATAAATAAATTTAGAATAATAAAAAGAACAATCCCTTCTAAAAAAAGTTCATATAATTGTGAAGGATGACGCGGTAGCATCTTATATGTATTTAGTAAATATTCATATTGCGGATTTTGATTAATAAATAACATATCTTCGATATGTGCTGTTGGAAACAGCATGGCAAATTTAAAATTTGGTGCTAAACGACCCCATAATTCACCATTGATGAAGTTGCCTAGTCGACCAGCTCCTAAACCAAATGGAACTAAAGGAACGATAAAATCTGATATCTGAAAAAAATTACGTTTTGTATTATATGAATACCATAATATAACTACAATAACACCTATAAGACCACCGTGAAACGACATTCCTCCTTCCCACACCTTAAATAAATATAATGGATGTTTTAGAAAAAATGGTAAATTGTAAAATACAATGTATCCGATACGTCCTCCAATACATGCCCCTAAAAAACTAAAATATAAAAGATCTTTTACTTCATGGTTTGACCAACCGTTATTATATTTATTACAACGAGATAACCCTAGCCATATAGCAAAAATGAAACCCAATAAATACATTAATCCATACCAGTGAAGTGATATCGGGCCAAATTTAAAAAATACCGGATTTAATTGAGGGAATAAAATATAATTAATGTTCATATTTGTAAAAATTTTTTAAATTTATATTTTAAATAGTTAAATCAAAATTATTCAATCAATATTTCCATATATATATATTATACTATTATACTATTATAGTAATTATTAAAGATGATAAATCTAAAATCTCCTGAGATAATAAAGTTAAAAGCATAATTATTAAAGTAATTAATTAAAATGCCAGTATATAATATATCTTATTGATAGTTAAATTACAATGATCATTATTTATTATTTTATATTATTATAATTACTTTATTATGAATGACCTTCATAAAAATGATACAGCTTAAAATTAGATTGTTTTATAATTTACTATTAATAATCAATATTAATTGAACATTAAGTTAAATTAATATTGATTTTCTATTTATAAAAAATATTTTTTGACAAAAATAAATATCTTATAGATTATCATGTTAGATCATTTCTAAATACAATGTTATATAATTTATGGCATAAATATATTTATATGAGCAAACTTCTTCATAACATATCTATGTACATCAATTTTAAAAAAATAATTTGATGTATAGAATATCACAAATTAACCCATTGAAAATCATTAAAATTTGACTTTTTTATCGTAAACATTAATCTCTGTACTATTGCAAGTTAACTATAAAAATCAATTGTTTGAACACTACATATTAGTATTATGTTTACTCTTATAAAATATTTTTGAAATTTATAACTTTGTCAATTGTAAATACAAGTAATTATTTGAATTTTGTTATGAAATAAACCTATTTCTTCAAATAGTTTACGATATATAGTTTATGACATTATCTATCCTAGATAAATACCTTCTTGAGGAAACTGCCGAGAATGCCTTTTAAAGCGCTTATCACATAATACTTGTCCATAATCATTGTAAATTACAATGATTATGTTTAAGCGATAACCATTAGTGTTAATCACTTATCTACCTCAACACTAAATTTTAAATAATTTAATATCTTATATTTTTATTGCATATAAATTTATAATATAATAACTAAAATTTTATTTTTAAAATGTATTTTTCTTTAAGTATAAATTATATTAACAAGTAATACTAAGAAGTTTATGGTTAAAAAATTAAGTTTTTGAGGAAATTCAAGCATGTTTACAAGAGTATTTATATACTAATAAAAACATTAATATTTATAAGTTTTTAAATTGATGTATTTATTTTATAAATGATTGATATAAATTAAATTAATACATTAAGATAATAATCTTACATTAAATCGTGATATTAAAGCGTCTTTAATTGGATTATTAATTCAAGTTAATTTTAAATGATGTAATAAAAATTACATAATTAAAATTATTTAAGTTGTATTAATACAATCTAAAAATTCTATTTGTTAATAGAATTACACAATATTTACATATTGATATTAAATCAAGTTTTATTTTAATAAAATGTAAATTAATTAAATAAAGAAAATATCTTAGTAAAATTAAATATTGTGATTTTTAAAAGTAACGATTAATAGACGTACATCTACATATAAGATAAGATTAAAGTATTAACTAATATTATTTACATAGTAAACTACCACTATTTAGCTCTAATTCTAATAATTCTTGTATTGTTTGAGAGCGGCGAATTTCTCTTATACCTTCTTTTTCGAATAAAATTTCTGGAATTAATGGACGAGTATTATAGTTTGAGGACATTGATGCACCATAAGCTCCAGTATCGTGAAAAACCAAATAATCACCTACTTGTGCTATAGGTAATATACGAGATTCCAAGATACCTCCTTCCTGCTGTGTGAATACATCACCAGATTCACATAATGGACCAGCTACAATATAATTTATCATCTTGTATTCATTTAATATTCGTCCATCTGCGGGTAATATAGAAATATGATGATAACTCCCGTACATACATGGTCTTAATAGATCGTTAAAACCTACATTTACTAACAAAAAATACCTTTGTCCTACTTGTTTGATTGCTCGAATTTGCGATACAAGTACACCTGCTTCGGCTACCAAAAAACGTCCTGGCTCAATTTCTAATTGTATTGCATGACCAAGATATATAGCAATATGTTCACGTGCATCATTCCAAAGATTAAAATAATGTCTTGTATCAATCTTTTTTTCTCCAAAACGATAAGGTACAGATAAACCACCTCCTGCTGAAATTATTGATATATCATGATTGAGTTGTATTACATGTTGTATCATGGCATTACATACATATTGTAAATGTTCATAATCTACTCCAGAACCAATATGCATATGCAATCCTATTAAACGTAAATTATACTTTTTAATAATTTTTAATGCTTCAGGTATTTCATTATTCCATATACCATGTTTACTATTTTCTCCACCAGTGTTAGTTTTTTGACTATGTCCATAACCAAATCCAGGATTGATACGTAACCATACGCTATGACCAGGTGATATCGACCCTAATTGACGTAACATATCTATTGATCCAGCATTGACCGGTACTTTAAGTTCAGCAATACGTATCAATGTTGAATGTTCGATTAAATCGGATGTAAATACAATATCTTCACTATTAGTTTTATATCCAGCAATTAATGCACGTTCAATTTCACCTAAAGATACTGAGTCAACTTTAACGCCAGCTATGCGCATTAATTTTAAAATATGAATATTAGAACAAGCCTTTTGTGCAAAACGAACTATATCAAATATACTTAGTTGCTTGATACAATCATGAATAATTGCAGAATCATATGCCCAAAATGGACCTGAATAATACTTTGTAAGTAATAATAAATTCGAAGCATTAAGTGCTGTTTCAGTGTTTTTAAGCGATCGTGGCATTGAATTATCCCTGTAAAATGTTATCACTTAATTATATATATAATTTAATCGTAACTGTACAAGGAGTTATTAGTTTTATCTTCATATAAATAATAAAACATAAATAATTACTTTATTACATATAAGATTATATATTTATAATATAACTAATATGGATATTTTAAATAATATATTAAAAGATATATTTATATATATAAAATCATATAATATATACTCATAGGTTATATGTAAAAATCAAATTAACATTATATATAAATTAAAACTAAAATTATTGCAGCTGACAAATCTTACAACTATTAAATTATAATATTTAACTCAAAATTTTATCTAATCTAAGATTTATACTTTATTTAAAATATAAATAAGATTTCAAATCTATATATTTATTACATAGAAACAGATAAAGATTTAAAAATATTTAATATAATATAAAATATAAGAATATTGATAACTAATAAATATATCTTATATATAAAGATAATATCATTTATTATCTGGACGCAATGTTGGAAACAATATTACGTCCCTAATATTATGACTATTGGTAAATAACATAACTAAACGATCTATGCCAATACCAAGACCAGCTGTAGGTGGTAATCCATACTCTAAAGCGGTAATGTAATCTTCATCATAAAATATTGCACTATCATCACCTGCTGCTTTATCATTGATCTGATTTTTGAATCTTTCCATCTGTTCATCCGAATCATTTAATTCAGAAAAACCGTTACCTATTTCATGACCATTTATAAATAATTCAAAACGATCTGTAATTTCTGGATTTTTATCATTACAACGTGCTAAAGGAGAAATTTCAGTAGGATATTCAATTATAAATGTTGGTTGAATCAAATGTATTACAACAATTTCTTCAAAAATCTCTGATATGAGACGCCCTATTTTCCAATTTTCCTCAATTTTAATATGCAATGATTTTGCAATTGACTTAGTTTTATTAAAATCCTTTAGATCAGAACAATTTATTTTAGGCAAATATTTTGTAATTGCTTCAATCATAGTAAATTTTTGAAAAGGTTTAGTAAAGCTAATAACTTCTTTTCCATAAGGTATTTCCGTGGTACCTAATAAATCTTTAGCTAAAAATTGTAAAAGATTCTCACATAATGCAAGTAAATCCTCATAATCTGCATATGCCATATAAAGTTCCATCATTGTAAATTCTGGATTATGGTAAGGAGAAATACCTTCATTACGGAAATTACGATTGATTTCAAATACACGTTCAAGACCTCCTATAACTAAGCGTTTTAGATATAGTTCAGGTGCAATACGTAAATACATATTCATGTTAAATGCATTATGATGTGTAATAAATGGACGAGCAGAAGCACCTCCTGGAATCATCTGCATCATAGGAGTTTCTACTTCTATAAAATTATGTTTTATCATAAAGTTACGTATATTATTGATTATTTTTGAACGTATTTTAAATACATTACGAGAATGTTCATTCATGATTAAATCAAGATAACGTTGACGATAGCAAGTTTCTTGATCTGTCAAACCATGAAATTTATCTGGTAATGGTCGCAATGATTTAGTTAATAAATATAATTCAGTACAATAAATAGAAAGTTCACCGGTTTTAGTTTTGAATACTTTTCCACGAGCACCTAAAATATCACCTAGATCCCATTTTTTAATTTGTGTATTATATATATTTTCTACTAACTTATTACACGTTACATATAACTGAATACGACCATCTACATCTTGTAATATAATAAATAAAGCTTTGCCCATAATACGTTTATGCATCATACGTCCAGCTACACTTACTAAAATATTTAAGTTTTCTAGTTCGTTATCACTTTTTTCATCATAAATAACATGTAGTTGCTTAGATGTCATATCACGACGAAAATTATTAGGAAATGCTATACCATAATTACGTAGATTTTTGAGTTTTTCACGACGTATCTTTAGTTCATTAGTTAATTCAAGCACAATATTAGTATTGTGAGATGATTCTTTCAACATCTTAATTCCTTAATGTTGGTTCTTTAATATTCCATCTTTTAAACTTGCTTTAATAAAATTATCAAGATTACCATCCAGTACTTCTTGTATGTTATGACTTTCTATATTAGTACGTAAATCTTTAATACGAGAATCATCAAGAACGTAAGAACGAATTTGTCTACCCCAGGTAATCTCAGGTTTATTGTCTTCTTCTTCTTGATTATTTATATTTTTTTTCTGTATTTCATATTCATACAATTTAGCTTTTAATTGTTTAAAGGCTTGTTCTTTATTTTTATGCTGAGAACGGCTGTTTTGACATTGAACTACGATATTAGTAGGTAAGTGAGTAATGCGTACAGCAGATTCTGTCTTATTTACATGTTGTCCACCAGCACCAGATGATCGATAAACATCTATACGTATATCAGATGTATTGATCTTGATGTTAATCATATCATTTATTTCTGGATAGACAAAAACTGAACTAAATGAAGTATGACGACGTCCGCTAGCATCGAAAGGACTTTTACGTACTAAACGATGCACTCCGGTTTCAGTTCGTAACCATCCAAAAGCATAATTACCTTTAATTTTAATTGTAACAGATTTTATACCAACAATTTCTCCCTCAGACTCATCAATAATTTCTGTATTAAATCCTTTATATTCTGCATATCGTAAATACATACGTAATAACATACTGGTCCAATCTTGAGCTTCAGTTCCACCTGAACCAGATTGAATATCCATATAACAATTGGCATTATCATGTTCGTTAGAAAACATGCGATGAAATTCTAATTGTTCTAATTTGGTTTCTAAAAGAAAAAGTTCTTTAACAGCACCATTAAAAATTTCTATATCATTTGTTTCTAATGCTAAATTTATTAGTTGTTGTATATCTTGTGAAGCTTGATATAAATCATCTATTGTCTGTACTATTTCTTTTAAAAAAGCATGTTCTTTAGTCAAAGATTGAGCTAATTTGTATTTATTCCAAATATCTACTTGTTCTAATACGTTATTGACTTCATCAAGTCGTTCTTTTTTTATATCGTAGTCAAAGATTCCTCCTAAGTAGATTAATATGACGAATAAGTTCTTGAATACGACTTTTTGCGGAATTAATTTCAAACATGGCTATTTTAGCCTTTTTAGATTTATTAGAAATAATAGATAAAATCTATAAATAAATATTGATATATCATAAGGTAATAACTAGTAAAATTATTAGATGCACCTACGACCAAATATGATCGATGATTAATTGTAAAGACTGATTACCACCATAATTATTAATGTTTAATTTATAAGCTATTTTTACATAATGTAACTTTTTATTTGGCCATACTGAGGGATCAATGTTAAAATTTATACCTTCTAATATAGGTCCACCACCAATAGGTTTCAGTAGAACTTTTAAATGTTGATTACATATCAACTGTTGTTTTAGTAGCTCAAATTGACCATCAAACGTAGGTTCTGGAAATTCATGTCCCCAAGGACCTGCATCACGTAACATCTCTGCAGTATGTAAAGAAAATTGCCATGTTTCTAATTCTCCATCCGACCAAATTATATGTTGTAATACTTTGTTTTGCAAATATTCATTAATTATTTCAGTGAAACATTGGCAAAATTGTTCATATTTTACTTGTTCTATTGATAAACCTACTGCCATTGCGTGACCACCAAATTTGATTATTAATCCAGGAAATAATTTATTAATTTGTACAAGTACATTACGTAAATGTAAATCAACAATCGAACGTCCAGATCCTTTTAAAATTCCCTTTTCTCCCGGAGCAAATGCAATTACTGGACGATAAAAACGTTCTTTTAACCAAGATGCTAAAATACCTACCATTCCTTCATGCCATTTAGGATCGTAAAAAATTAAACTATGTGGTAAATTGCCGTATTTATCTTTTAATAAATTACACATTATCATAGCTTCATGTTGCATTAATTGTGCGAGCTTTTTTCGTGTTTTATTAAGCATGTCAAGTTGATGTGCTAATATATATGCTTTATTAATATCATTTGTAATAAGTAAAGCTATACTACTTGATATATCATTTAGACGTCCTGCGGCATTAATTCTTGGACCTATAACAAAACCTAGATCACTAGTAACTAACTGACTTTTATTAATATTAGCAATATTTAACATTGCATTAATACCTATCCTTCCTTTGCCTGAACGAATACGATTTAATCCTTGCCATACTAAGATACGATTATTAGAATTAAGTGGTACTATATCTGTTACAGTACCGATTGCTACTAAATCAAGTAATTCTGCTAATTTTGGTTCAGTTCGAAAATTATTAAACCAATCTTTTTGACGCAAATATGCACGAAGGGCTAACATCAAATAAAATGCTACACCAACTCCAGCTAATGAGCGTAATGGGAAAAGGTTGCTATTTAAGTTGGGATTGACAATTGCATTAGCTATAGGTAATGTTGTGTCTGGTAGATGATGATCTGTGATTACTACTAAAATTCCTTGTTGACGTGCAGCAACTGTACCAGCGTGAGATGCTATTCCATTATCTACAGTGAGAATCATATCCGCACCGCGTATACGTACACACTCAACTATTTTAGGGCTTAAACCATAACCATGTTCAAAACGATTGGGTACAATATAATCAACATTTCCTCCCATACTACGTAATGCTAGTACTACTAAAGCTGTACTGGTAGCACCATCTGCATCAAAGTCACCTACTACAATTATACGGCTGCTTGTTTTTAACATATCGTATATTAGAACAACAGCATCGTTAATACCTCTTATTCCTTTCCAAGAAAGTAGGTGATGTGCACTACGTTCTAATTCTTGTAAAGTTTTTATACCTCGTTGCAAATAAATTCTACGTACTAAAGGAGGTACATCAATAAGTAAATTTGCATCAAAGTGACATTTACGTCTATATAATTTAGCTAAACATTTCATCTAAAATAAATTATGTTCTAAGAATATTAAAAATATTATTTAACTTTGTTGTTATAAACAATAAGATTTTTATATAGTTAATATGAGTATCGATTGAAATTAATATCTAAATTAAGGATTTTCATCTATTGAATAAATATTCTTCAATAGATTTATTAAATACTATATTTAATATAATTATTGTTATTTATTGTTATGTCAACGAAAATCTTTAAAAGATTTATCATTACATGATAGTAATAGCAATAATTATATTGGTAATATATAGTAAATAGCTGAAAATTTATCTGAAATATTTAATATAAATCTATAATGTAATTTTTATTAAAGATAAATTATATGAATATAAAAAAATACTAATAATTTATTAATTTTTAAGATGTTATCATAGGATATTCAATAAATTAAAATTCATAATAAGTATTTATTAAGTAGTTATGTAAATATAAATCAAGATAAAATATCTTGTACATCTATTATTTTATTTACATAAAATTTTAAACTTTATATTATAAGATTGTATGTATCATATATTAACATATCTGAAAGATACATTAACTAAATAAAATAAAATTAGATAATTTATTTAGGATATATATATGCAAAGTTTTATTTTTCCTTCAAATAAACTCTCAGCATCTTCATTTTTACCTTTAACTCTTATATCTCTAGAAGAATGGATATTAGTTTTAGTACAAGGTAAGAATAGTCACTCCTATCTTCAAAGTCAGTTAACATTAAACATAAATAACATGAAAACAACACAGCATTACTTATCTGCACATTGTAATGCTAAAGGTAAAATGTTGAGTAATATACGTTTATTTCATTATAGAGATGGATATGCATATTTAATACGATATAACCTACATCAGCAACAAATTACTGAGCTAAATAAATATGCGATTTTTTCAAAAATTTCTATTACTGCTGCTAGTGATGTAGTATTACTAGGAGTAGTTGGTTTGAATGCACGTTTAGCACTTCAAAATATATTTAAAGTAATACCATGTTCTGATATACAAGTAGTAACAGAGAAAGATACTACAATACTTTGGTTTGCCCAACCAGCTGAACGATTTTTAATTATTACTACGTTAATAGAAGCCATAAAACTGAAAAAACAATTATGCAATATAGCGCTATTAAATGATAGTAAACAATGGCTAGCATTAGATATTGAAGCTGGATTTCCGATTATTGACTTACAAACTAGTGGTAAATTAATGCCACAAGCTGCTAATTTAGAAGCTCTTAATGCGATAAGTTTCGAAAAAGGTTGCTATATGGGTCAAGAAGTAATAATAAGTAATAAATTTCGTGGTATTAATAAACGTGCATTATATTGGTTAGCAGGTAAAGCAAATAAAATACCTAATATTTTAAGCTCTTTGGAATTACAGATAAACAATCAATGGCGTAAAACAGGAATGGTATTAAGTTCAGTTCAGATAAATAATGATAATATCTGGATACAAAGTATTATGAACGCTGATATTAAAGCTAATAGCAATATACGCATAACTGGTGATGAAGATAGTAAATTAACCATTCAAACACTTCCTTATACATTAAAGAATAAATAAATTAATAAATCCTATTGAATTAACTTATTGATATTAAATATATATAAACAAATTTAAAATATTGAGATATTTTGCGCAAAATATAAAACTAATTTACATTAGCAATGTTTGATTAAAATTAATTATTTTATTATAATTAAGACTATAAATTAAATTAAAAACTAAATATATATTCAATATTATAAATTTAATCAATATATGAATTCAAACATTATGTAATTCTATATACATAGATATATTATATTAATATTAACTATGAGGTAATATAGTACTTACATATAAGAATATAAACATAATAAATATGAATTGATATCAAAAAGTGAATATTTTTATTTAGGTTAGAGTAACATGATATATACAATTTATTAATATAACTTATTCAGTAATTAATAATTATCAAATAAAAA
Source organism: Pantoea sp. Mhis (assembly GCF_009830015.1). NCBI lineage: Bacteria > Pseudomonadati > Pseudomonadota > Gammaproteobacteria > Enterobacterales > Erwiniaceae > Pantoea > Pantoea sp. Mhis. The sequence goes on from NZ_SZZX01000008.1 coordinate 17,593, forward strand.
ATTTTTATTGTTAATGTTTAAGTAATATTAATTAAATATATAAATCCATGAAAGTATAAAAATTGAACATACAATTAATTATATGTAATTATATGTAATTAAAAACTTTATTTTTATGTGCTGAAATTATTATATTTTCAATTAATTTAGGATCTTTAATAACTTTATCTGTAAGATTTTCATTTCCATTCATAGTAATAAGAATATTATCTTCAATACGTATACCAATACCATGGTATTGTATTGGAACTTTTGAGTTAGGCATAATATATAGTCCAGGTTCAATACTTAATACCATGCCCGGTGTAAGTATGCGATCACGATTTAATGTACCATAATCTCCGACATCATGTACATCTAATCCCAACCAATGACTTAATCCATGCATAAAAAAAGGTCTATGAGCCTGTTCTGCAATCATTTCTTCAAGATCACCATTAAGAATGCCCAGGTTAATTAAACCTAATATCATAATACGTACAACTTCATCATTAACTTTACGGATACTAGTACCTGGACCGAACATTTCTAAGGCTTTGTATAAAGATCTCAATACAATATCATAAAGAGCGCGCTGTGGTTTAGTAAAACTACCATTAATAGGAAAGGTTCGACTAACGTCCCCAGTATATCCATATAATTCACATCCTGCATCAACTAGTACTAAATCACCATCATTCATTTGACTTTTATTTTCATTATAATGTAAAAAACAAGAATTTTTACCTGATGCAACTATAGTGTTATATGATACAAAACGTGCACCATGTTGATAAAATTCATGATGGATTTTACCTTCAAGTTGATATTCAAACATACCAGTTCGACAGGATTGTATTGCTGTGCTGTGAGCTAATGCATTAATATTCCCTATATTACGAATAATATTAATTTCTTCTTCATCTTTAAATAAACGCATTTCATGAACCCAGGGCCGCCAATCAGTGATTGTATGGGGAGCGTTTAAATATTTAGATGATCCACTACGTAGTTTTGTTAGTATATTGCATACTAATATATCAGCTTCTATATTTTCTCCTTGAGCATGATAGATCACATTAAGTCCTATAATCAGTTGATATAAGTGTTCATGAACTTCTCTCCATGGTAAAGCACAATCTACTCCAAGTTTAACTAAAGCCTTTTGCTGTCCCAATCTCTTACCTGACCAAATTTCTGATTTTAAATCAAGCTCAAGATTGAATAAAACACTATGATCATTAGTTTCATTTTTTTTAATTAATACTAATAGAGAATTTGGTTCATTAAATCCGGTAAAATACCAAAAATTGCTATTTTGACGATAAGGGTATTCGGTATCATTAGTACGTATCACTTTAGGTGCTGCAAAAAATAATGCAGCGCTATTAGATAGCATATGATTAATCATCATTTGCCTACGTTTTCGAAACGTTTTTAAGCTAATCATATCTATCTCTCTATTAAATAGATTTAAATAAATTAATTAAATATTTATAAAGTATGATTCATAGTACTCAAATTATTTATTACTAATGATCACTAATTAATAATTTTTTTAATTTTATAATTTATACATTATATAATGATTCTTTGAAATATAAAATATAAAACATAAATATCTTACAAGAAATTTACATTAGTGAAATTCTTGATATTATATTAAATATAAAGATATTCAATAATGTAATTTACTATATACAAAAATTTTAAATCAAATCATGATAAAAGATTTTTTTTTAAAACGTCAAAATATTCGTCAACATTTACGTAATATTCGTTTTAATTTAGCTTCGAGAGAAAAAATACAAGCTGCTAATTTATTAGCTCAATATAGTGTAAATTTTAGTCCTATTGTTAAGGCAGAACATATTACAATATTTTTGTCTATTGATGGAGAAATTGATACATATCCATTGATAAATCAACTTTGGAAGAAAAATAAAAAAGTATATTTACCTATAATACATCCTTTTGCTAAAGATCATTTATTATTTTCAAGATATACGCTTAAAACAAAAATTATTTTAAATAAATTAAATTTTTTAGAACCAATACTAGATATTACTCAAATTATAACTTTAGATCTAATCGATATTATGTTCATACCTTTAGTAGCATTTGATATTCGAGGTTATCGTATTGGAATGGGTAAGGGATTTTATGATCGTACATTAAAAAACTGGCAGAAATATAATTTTCTGCCCATAGGAATTGCATATGACTGTCAATTAGTTAATAATATACCAGAATCTACATGGGATGTACAGTTACCAATTATCTTAACTCCTTCAAAAATTTGGCATTGGTAATATATTAACTAGCATTGATTTTTATCCAAAAAATATAAGTAAGTAGTAATGATATTTTTAATAAAACCTATCATATAATTGTTTACTATAAAAAGTATTTTTATATGAAAAAATCACATTAAGAATAATATTTATAAATATTAAATTATTTAATTTAATTACTCTTTATGTAAGAAGAATCTGTTAATAAATTTCACTTTTTTAAGTAAAAAAATAAATATTAATATAAAATTAGCAGTATTATCAAGATAATTTATCCATTTATTCTAGATTGTTAATCCAAATATTAATTATATCTTTTAGAATATTATATTAATATAATTTAATTATGAAACTTATATAATATTAAATAATAAGGATTAATATTAATAGCGGCTAATTATCTACATATGTTTTTGCTAAGATGAGCTAAATATTTATTAAATAAAATCTTGAAAAGAATTTTAATGTTAATTATATTAATTATTAATGTCTACATAAATTAAACTTAATCTGTAATTTTATTAAATTAACAATATAATTATTAATTTAAGAGTATAATTTATACTAAAATTTTTGATTTATATAATTACTATATTATTTATTGTATAATAATAACTTATTTTAATATCGTAATAAAAATATTTATGAATATTTTATTTTGAATTAATATATACATTACAATTATAACCTATTTTTAGTTGCAGTTGAATCATATGAACTAAATTATTATTTTTTATGATTGACAATTTAATTAAATATTGATTGAAAAAAAGCAAATAAAATAATTTGAAATAGATTTTCTTATTATCGTTAAACTAAACCAATAAATATTAAAATTAAAAAATTTAAAATAAAATCACTTTTTATTAAAAGCATATTACTATAACTTATTAAATATTATTTATATTAAATTAAATAGTGACTTAAAATAAATAATTAATCTTAATTATTTAACTAATTTTGTTTTTCATTAATATAGTACACATCTCTTTTTAAGATAGCATGTATTTTAAATTCTTGTATGAGTTATATAAAATCATTAATTATATTTTCAATTTATTATATAAATATTCATATAATATAAATTATACAAAAACTATTGTACTAAATTTTTTAGAAAATTCTATTTAACAACGGTTTTAATGCCATTAATGGTGCTAATTAATACTACATCTGCCATTTGTATAGCAAATAAACCTACAGTCACTACTCCTGGTAAATTATTAATTGTTTTTTCCATTTTAATTGGATCGTAAATTAATAAATTATGTACATCAAGAATAATATTACCATTATCAGTAATTATATTTTGACGATATTCTGGCAAACCACCAAGCTGAATTAATTTACGTGCTACATAAGTACGTGCCATAGGAATTACTTCTATTGGAAGTGGAAATCTTCCCAAAATATCCACTTGTTTTGACGAATCAACAATACAAATAAATTTTTTTGACATAGCAGCAATGATTTTTTCAGATGTTAAGGCGCCACCGCCACCTTTAATCATCTGCATTTGTGAGTTAATTTCATCTGCGCTATCAACATATACATCCACTTTATCAACTTCATTAGGATCAAATATCGGTATACTTAAATCTTTTAATCTTATTGTAGATTCCTTAGAACTAGATACGCTACCATCAATCTTATGTTTTATAGTATTAAGAGCCTCAATAAAATACATAACTGTAGAACCACTACCGATACCAACAATAGCACCCGGGTATATATAATGTAAAGCAGCCCAAGCTACTGCTTCTTTTAGTTTATCTTGACTCATGTATATTAAAGTCCTATATATTTTAATTATATTTACTATATAATAAAATTATATTAAACTTAAATAATAATTAAAAATGTTATATAAAAGTATTGAATATCAGTCATTCATATAATATAACAACAATATATATTGTTATAAACAAAGATTTATTATTAATATAATTCAAATATATTGTTAATTTAATTTTAAAAACTAATATATTTATTAATTCAATTATTTAGTTATATAAATTTTATTTTTGTTGTTGGTAACAATTTATTTTTTAATATGTAAATTAACTTATCTACTCATATAATGAGTAGTGTTAATAAGTATTAAATTAAATTTAATTATATATATCAATATATTAAACAAATAATGAGTTAAATACAATTTTATTTTTATTAAGATAAAGAATATATATCTTAACAATTAATATATGTTAATAATTAATTAAATTAAATAACATAAACTATTTATTTTTAGTTATTACAGTAAAAAAATAAATAGTTTAAATTTAAACTTAAATAACTTTAATATACTAAAAGTTTTTCCTTAAATATTTAGTTCAAGTATATTAATGGCATTTAATTCTTTAAATGCTTGTTCTAAACGAGATATCATGGATGACTGTGCTGCACGCAACCAAACTCTTGGATCATAATATTTTTTATTCGGACAATCTATGCCATTCGGATTTCCTAGCTGAGTTTGTAGATATTTTTCATTAGACTTATAATATTGCAAAATACCATTCCAAATAGCCCATTGAGTATCAGTATCAATATTCATCTTAATTACACCATAACTAATGGCTTCTTCAATTTCTGATGCCGAAGAGCCCGAACCGCCATGAAAAACAAAATTTAAAGCGTTATTTAATAAACCATGTTTTTTGCTTATATATTTTTGTGATTCATGTAATACCGTTGGAGTTAATTTTACATTTCCTGGCTTATATACACCATGGATATTCCCAAAAGAAGCAGCTATAATAAAACGTTTACTAATTTTACTTAATTGTGTATAAGCATAATCTATATCTTCAGGTTGACTATATAAAGCAGATATATCAATATGACTATTATCTATACCATCTTCTTCTCCACCAGTTACTCCTAGTTCAATCTCAAGAGTCATATCTAGTTTATTCATACGAGTTAAATAATTACTACAGATTTCAATATTTTCTTCCAATGTTTCTTCAGATAAATCAATCATATGAGAAGAAAATAATGGTTTACCAATTTTCTTAAAATGTTGTTCTCCTGCATCTAATAAACCATCAAGCCAAGGTAATAATGCCTTATTACAGTGATCAGTATTTAAAATTACTGGAATACCATACTTTTTAGCCATTAAATGTACATGATATGCACCTGATATTGCACCTAAAACCGCTGCATCATATGATTTATTAGTTTTCAATCCCTTACCTGCTATAAAAGCTGCACCACCGTTAGAAAACTGAATAATTACAGGCGATTTTACTTTAGCTGCAGTTTCTAATACAGCATTAATAGAATCTGTTCCAAAGCAATTAACCGCAGGTAAAGCAAATTTTTTTACTTTAGCAAATTGAAAAAGTTTTTGAACATTATCACCGCTAATAACTTCAGATTTTAAGAAATCACAAATCTTAGCCATAAATACATTCTTCCTATATTATCTACTAAATAGATAAATGATTTTTAGAATTTAAATTTAAAATATTACTTAACACGATCTTCTAGTATTTTTACTACAGGTAATTGATTACCTTCTATAAATTTTAAAAAAGCTCCACCACCAGTAGAAATATAGGAAATATAATTTTCAATACCAAATAATTCAATAGCTGCTATTGTATCACCTCCTCCAGCAATAGAAAGTGCATCACTTTCTGCAATAGCATTTGCAATAATTTCTGTACCTTTACGAAAACTCGGTATTTCAAACATTCCAACTGGTCCATTCCATACAATGGTTTTTGCTGTTTTTAATAATTGTGCAATAGAATATGCTGTCTTATTACCAATATCCATAATTTCTTCATTTTCTTTTATTTCGGATACATTTTTTTCTATAATTAACGTATTTATAGATGATTTAGATATAACACGCACGTCAGTGGGAATTATTATGTTATATTTATTTCTCAACATCTTAGCTCTTTCAATACAATCTGGTTCATATAATGATTTACCAACTTTTTGGTCAATTGCTATAAAAGTATTTGCGATTCCTCCACCAACAATAATTGTATCTGTAATTTTTGCCAAAGAGTTTAATAAATCAAATTTAGAAGATACTTTTGAACCACCAACTATTGCTACCATTGGATATTTTGGATTACTCATAACTTGACTTAATGATTCTAATTCTTTACATAGCAGCTGACCGGCACAAGCAATGGGAGCAAATTTACTTACTCCATAAGTTGAAGCTTCTATCCGATGAGCACTAGCAAAAGCATCCATGATAAAAATATCACATAATGCAGCATATTGTTTTGATAGGAATTCGTTATTTTCACGTTCTCCTTTGTTAAAGCGAACATTTTCTAATATTATAAGTTCATCTATACCTATATCTACGCCATTTAGATATTCTGTTGCTAAAGTTATTTTAATGTCTTTAAGTTTATCTTTTAAATTATTTACTATAGGATTTAGCGAAAAATATTTATCATATTTACCTTCTTGTGGACGTCCTAAATGAGAAGCAACTATTACTCTAGCTCCTTGTTTAAGTGCTGAACTTATGGTTGGTAAAGCAGCTTGAATACGTGCATCGGACGTAATTATTCCATTTTTTAATGGTACATTGAAATCAGTACGAATTAAAACACGTTTATCAGCTAAGTTTAAGTCAGTCATCTTTATTAGGGACATAGCAATAAAATTCCTCTCTAAATTCAATATTGGCTAAAATATAAAAGTAATCTTAACTATTTAAGATTACTTTTATACATTACTAATGCTGTATCTATCATTCTATTAGAAAAGCCCCATTCATTATCACACCAAACAAAAAGTTTTATTAAGTGTTTACCACTTACACGAGTTTGTGTACCATCTACAATAACACTATGAGGGTCATGATTTAAGTCTATTGACACTAATGGTAACTCTTTATAATCTAATATTCCTTCAAATTCTTGTTTTGAAGCTTTTTGTAATACAGTATTTACATCATATATTTTTACCATTTTATCTACTACAATACTTAAATCAATAGCAGTAACATTAATTATAGGTACACGTACTGAAATAGCTTCAAAACAATTATTAAATTTAGGAAAAATACGACTAATACCAGTAGCTAACCTTGTATCTACTGGAATAATTGATTGAGTAGCAGAACGACTACGACGTAAATCATTATGATACGTATCAATTATATTCTGATCATGCATTATTGAATGAATAGTTGTAATGGTGCCTAATTTAATGTTAAAAGCATCATCTAATAATTTAATAACTGGAATAATGCAATTAGTAGTACAAGAGGCATTTGAAACAATAAGATCATCGTTTTTAAGGGAATGATGGTTTACACCAAATATAATAGTAGCATCAAGATCATGACCTCCTGCGTGAGAAAATAATACTTTTTTGGCTCCTGCCTCTAAATGAGCTTCACCATCTTCTCGAGTACCATAGACTCCCGTGCAATCTAATACTATATCAATATTCAATTCGCGCCAAGGTAATGAATGAATGTTAGAAGAATGTAAAATATAAATAATATCATTATTAACAAATAATTCATCACATTGTTGAGACACATCAAAACCAAAACGACCATGAGTCGTATCATATTTTAATAAATAAGCCATACATGCTGATTCTGCTAATTCATTGATGGCCACTACAGTAATTTCTGTTTGGCGTCCGGTTTCATATAACGCACGTAGTACATTACGTCCAATTCGACCAAAACCATTGATTGCTATACGAATAGCCATTTATATTGCTAACCATATTACTAAATATCAATACTGGATGTTATAGTATTATATAAATTGTATTAAACATACAAGTATTACTTGTAGTCCATTATTAATACATTAATAACTAAATTTATTCTTCATCATTTTTTATAAAATTGATTTTGCTTTAGTAACTACATTAGATACAGTAAAACCAAATTTATCGAATAATGTTTGGGCTGGTGCTGATGCGCCAAAATTATTCATTCCGATAACTAAACCATGTAATCCGGTATATTTTATCCAAAAATCAGCACTACTTGCTTCAATTGCTATACGAGCTGTAACATTTTTTGGTAATACTTGTTCGCGATAAACTGCATCTTGTCTATCAAAAATATTAGTAGATGGCATAGATACTACTCTTACTTTATAACCTTCATTAATTAATTGAATGTAAGCTCCTACAGCCAATTCTATTTCTGAACCGGTAGCTATTAAAATTAAATCGGGTTTATTATCATGGCAATCTTTCAGTATATATCCACCACGTGCTACATATTCTAGTTGTTCAATAGTGCGATACTGTTGCATAAGATCCTGACGAGAGAAAATTAAAACTGATGGACCATTACGTTCTACAGCATCTTTCCATGCAATAGCAGATTCAACTTGATCACATGGCCTCCAAACCGTTATATTAGGAATGCTACGTAAGCTAACTAATTGCTCGACTGGTTGATGTGTTGGACCATCTTCTCCGAGTCCTATTGAGTCGTGAGTATAGATCATAATATGACGGATTTTCATCAATGATGCCATGCGGATTGCATTATGCGCATATTCCATAAATACTAAAAAAGTTGCACTATATGGAAGAAAACCACCGTGTAATGCAATGCCATTAGAAATGGCAGTCATTCCAAATTCACGTACTCCATAATGTATATAATTACCATTTGCATTTTTATTGATTGGTTGAGAACGAGAACACATAGTCAAATTACTTGGTGCTAAATCAGCAGAACCTCCAAAATATTCAGGTAAAATTTTACTAAATTCTTCTATGGTATTTTGTGAAGCTTTACGAGTAGCAATTTTTATAGGATTTTGTTGTAATTTTTGGATAAATTTAAACGTTTCATTAAACCAATTTGTTGGTAATATATTATTTATGCGTCGATTAAATTCACTAGCTATTTTTGGATATTCTTGTGAATAGGCTTCAAATTGCTTATTCCATATATTTTCTTTATCTTTACCTGCTTTTTTTGCATCCCATTTTACATAAATATGTGTAGGAATTTCAAATGGTGCATAATTCCAATTTAATTGTTTACGAGCAAGAACAATTTCATTATCACCTAAAGGTGCCCCATGTATATTATGTGTCCCTGATTTATTTGGTGAACCAAAACCAATAATAGTTTTACATATAAGTAAAGATGGTTTATTAACAATATTTTTTGCTTCTAATATTGCTTCTTTAATATCATTATTATTGTGACCATCAATAGACTTTATAACATGCCAACCATAGGATTCAAAGCGTTTAGCAGTATCATCAGTAAACCAATTTTTAACCTTACCATCAATAGAAATTCCATTCTGATCATAAAAAACAATCAATTTACCTAAATTTAGGGTACCAGCAATAGAACATACTTCATGTGAAATACCTTCCATCATGCAACCATCTCCCATAAATACATATGTGTTATGGTCGACGATTTTGTAACTAGGACGATTGAATTGCGCTGCTAATGTACGTTCAGCTATAGCAAGACCTACAGCATTTGCAATACCTTGACCTAATGGACCAGTAGTACTTTCTACACCAGGAGTACATCCATATTCTGGATGTCCTGGAGTTTTAGAATATAATTGACGAAAATTTCGTAATTCATCCATTGAGACATCATAACCCGTTAAATGTAATAAACTATAAAGTAACATAGAACCATGACCATTAGACAAAATAAACCGATCTCGATTTATCCATAAAGGGTTAGTAGGATTATGATTAAGAAATTCACGCCACAGCACTTCAGCAATATCTGCCATACCCATAGGCGTACCAGGGTGTCCAGATTGAGCTCTTTGTACTGCATCCATAGTTAATACGCGAATAGCATTAGCAAGCTCTTTATGAGCAAACATTTTTTTACTCCAATTAAAATGAATTATTTAACTTATTTTTATTATAAACAATCGTTATTATAAAATAACTTTGATATATATATATATTAAAGTTATAAATAAGTATATTTACTATTATGATATAATTTATATTGACATATATTTTACTCCATTCTGTAAGTAAAATATTACGATTTTTATTTCTATCAATGTTTGATAGTTAACTTATCAATTACAGACATATAAAATATATTTATATTTATATATTTGTTTATAACACATATTTTTAATATATTAATTAATTTAATATCTAATAAATCACTTAATAATTTTATATATTTTATTTTAGAAACAAATAAAATATAATTAATTTTTAGTTCTTAATTAACTTTATTTATATAGATAACATCAATTTTATTTGCATAGATATATTTATATAATTAATAATCTTTGATATTTATAATTATATAATAATTAATAGTCTTCGATAATATTTAAACAGAATAATAAATAAATTATAAATATTATTTGATTTAAAATTATGAAATACATATCATATATGTATTTCATAATGTTTTCAACATATTAAATAAATGATTATTTAATCATATTGATTAGATAAATAATCATTTATTTAATATATTTAAAATTATATTAAAAGTATACATTCATAATGATCTTAGTTTTTATAAATTTACATTAAAGCACGTAATTAGATATTTTATTTATAAAAAATAAAATAATAAATCTATTTTATAGATATTCTATTCATAAATCTTACTTTTAATAAAAAATAACTAGCATTTCGAGTAATATATCAATAAAATATTGGTTTAGTTTGATAAACTATAATTTATTTAATGTATTTAAAAAAATCTTTTTTAATAACTAGCAAATATCTACAAAACATTATTTTAAAATAGATATAAAATAATTTCTGCCATGAATTGAATTTAAAATATTTTAAGGTTAAAAATAAAGTGCCTAAACATCTATTTACTTCTGAATCTGTATCAGAAGGCCATCCAGATAAAATTGCTGACCAAATTTCTGATGCTATTTTAGATGATATTCTCAAACAGGATCCCAATGCCCGTGTAGGTTGCGAAACATACATTAAAACAGGTATGGTTTTAGTTAGCGGTGAAATTACTACTAGCGCTTTAGTGGATATTGAAGAAATTACCAGAAATACTGTACGTGAAATAGGTTATGTTCATTCAGACATGGGATTCGATGCAAATTCTTGTGCTGTACTAATCGCCATAGGAAAGCAATCTAGCGATATAAATCAAGGTATCGAACACATAGATCCTTTGAAACAAGGTGCTGGTGATCAAGGTTTAATGTTTGGTTATGCTACTAATGAAACTGATGTTCTTATGCCTGCACCAGTTATCTATGCACATCGTTTAGTACAACAGCAAGCAAAATTACGTAAAAATGGTTCATTACCCTGGCTGCGTCCAGATGCAAAAAGTCAAATTACTTTTCAATATGATTGTGGAAAAATTATTGGCATAGATACAATAGTGTTTTCGACACAACATACAGAAAAAATTTCACAAACTGACCTTCATGAAGCCGTTATGGAAGAAATTATCAAACCAATTCTACCAGTAAAATGGATTAGCTCTAATACAAAATATCATATCAATCCAACAGGAAGATTTGTAATCGGTGGTCCTATGGGTGATTGTGGTTTAACAGGACGTAAAATCATTGTGGATACTTATGGAGGAATGGCACGTCATGGTGGAGGTGCGTTTTCCGGCAAAGATCCATCAAAAGTTGATCGTTCAGCTGCTTATGCAGCGCGTTATGTAGCAAAAAATATAGTGGCAGCAGGTTTAGCGGAACGGTGTGAAATTCAAATTTCTTACGCTATTGGAATTGCAGAGCCAACTTCTATCATGATAGAAACATTTGGTACAGAAAGTATACCAACAGAACAGCTTATTTCACTAATATGTGAATTTTTCGATTTACGTCCTTATGGTTTAATTCAGATGATGGATCTTTTAAAACCAATTTATAAAGAAACTGCAGCATATGGCCATTTTGGTCGTGAACATTTTCCATGGGAACAAACTGATAAAGCTGTACAGCTACGCGAAGCAGCTGGTCTTCACAAATTAAATTTTTCTTAATATAAATTACAGATAATTTGCAGTCTCCCTTCTATACTATCAAAAATATAAATTATTAATTACTCTCTTTAAAGAGAAGCAGTGAATTATTCTCTTCTAACTACACTATGTATTATTACATTTATAATATTTTATATTAGTGCATCTGTTTAGATCTTTTTAAATTCTGCTTAAATTAATTGATATTAAAAGTACTTAATATATATCATTCTTAATTCTTTATTTTTATTTATATTAAATAAATTTAAGATGTTATTGTTATAAATGATTAAATTTTTATATTTAGTGATTTTAAGCAAAACATAATTGTAAATTTAAAAAATATTTAATTATTAAAATTAATGTAATTTGAATTATTTAAATTATTGATATTGATAAGAATATTAATCAATAAACTGGGAGGCAATATGCTTAGTAATATTCATAAAAATAGAACTTCAAATAAGGCAATGACCTTATTTGTCTGCTTTCTAGCAGCTTTAGCTGGCTTACTATTTGGTCTGGATATTGGTGTTATTGCTGGTGTATTACCCTTTATAGCGAAGGATTTTAACGTTACGGTGCAGGAGCAGGAATGGATTGTTAGCTCTATGATGTTTGGTGCCGCTGTAGGCGCTATTGGTAGTGGTTGGATGTCGTCTAACATGGGACGTAAAAAAAGTCTCATGGCTGGAGCTATTTTATTTGTAATCGGTTCTCTTTGGTCTACACTAGCCATAAATCCATTAATGTTAATTTCTGCTCGTATTATTTTAGGTTTAGCAGTAGGTGTTGCTTCCTATACTGCTCCATTATACCTATCGGAAATAGCTCCAGAAAAAATTCGGGGTAGTATGATTTCACTGTATCAGTTAATGATTACTATGGGAATACTAACAGCATATTTATCAGATACTGCATTTAGTCATACAGGTTCATGGAGATGGATGTTAGGAATTATTACTATTCCAGCCGTGATGTTGCTTATAGGAGTATTTTTTTTACCTAACAGTCCGCGTTGGTTAGCAGCAAAAGGAAACTTTCGTGATGCACAACGTGTGCTGGATCGTTTGCGTGATACTAGTGAACTTGCAAAAATTGAACTCAATGAAATTCGCGAAAGCTTAAAAATTAAGCAATCAGGTTGGAAATTATTTCAAAACAATATTAATTTTCGACGTGCGGTATTTCTTGGTGTATTATTGCAAGTAATGCAACAATTTACCGGTATGAACGTAATTATGTATTACGCTCCAAAAATTTTTGAAATTTCAGGTATTAATAATACTGAACAACAAATGTGGGGCACAGTTATCGTAGGATTAGTTAATGTATTAGCTACATTTATTGCCATTGGTTTAGTTGATCGATGGGGTCGTAAACCAACATTAATCTTAGGATTTTTGGTGATGTCAACTGGTATAGGTATATTAGGCACTATATTACACATGAATATTCAATCCTTAAGTGCACAATATTTTGCTATTAGCATGCTATTACTATTCATAGTAGGCTTTGCTATGTCAGCAGGACCATTGATTTGGGTGTTATGTTCAGAAATTCAACCATTGAAAGGGCGAGATTTTGGTATTACAGTATCTACTGCAACTAATTGGATTGCAAATATGATTGTAGGTGCTACTTTTCTTACTATGCTAAATGTATTAGGTAACGCATTAACTTTCTGGATATATGCTATGTTAAATATGGTATTTATATTTTTAACTATCATTCTTATTCCAGAAACTAAAAATGTCTCGTTAGAGCACATTGAGCGCAATCTAATGTTAGGAAAAAAACTACGTGATATTGGCCAGTGATAAAATACTATATTCTAAGGGCTGCCTGCGGGCAACCCTTTTATTTAGAAAATATTTATTCAAAAAGATAGGATAAATAAATTTAAAAATTTATGAATATAAAAATATTTTCCAATGAGATGTTTACAGTATAATACTGTAATAAATAATGTTAATTACAGTTATTTTAATGTTTTTTAAATTTATATTCATAATTATTTTGTTGTATTTAAGTACATTATTAAAATTATCTAAATGATAAATACTGAATAATATTTAGATAATTTAAATAAACATATACTTAAAAAAATAATTATTATTTTTTAGTTTTAATGATATTTATTTTTTTAATAAAAAGTATTCGATAAATATTTATCTATGTAAATAAAAATAAGTTATTCATAATAAATTTCTTTTCATATGTTTGAATAAATATTCATTAAATTTTAATAATTTATTAGATATAACATATATGTTATGAACATATAAAATATATGTTATATAAATTTATACTTATAATTTTTATACGAGTAGTATTATAAGAAATAAATTTGATTGATTATATTTATTTTAATAATAAATGTTAAATAACATTATTTTATTAGTAATTAGTTTATAGTGGATTATTATTAATATAAGATTAAAATATTGCTAATTTCGTAAATTAATTACATATAAAATATAATCTTTATTATAAATATATTTAAATAAAAATTTTTAGTTTGATTGTAAATACATTTTATATGATAAGAATTTTTTAAAAAGAAGATAATTTATATATGAGATAATATTTAAATATTGATAGTATCATTAAGGGGAAAAATGATTAAACTTGGAATCATTATGGATCCAATTTCATCCATTAACATTAAAAAAGATACTAGTTTTGCTATCTTGCTAGAAGCACAACGTTGCGATTTTAAAATTTATTATATGGAAATCAATGATTTATCATTGAGAGGAAATGTCGTTTATGCACATACTTATAGATTGTATGTTGAAAAAAATGACAATAAATGGTATGAGTTCTATAATGAACAAGAAATCAAATTAGTTGAACTTGATATAATATTGATACGTAAAGATCCACCGTTTAACACTAAATTTCTTTATATCACTTATTTATTAGAGTATGCCGAACAAAAAGGCACATTGATAATAAACAAGCCTCAAAGTTTACGTGATTGTAATGAAAAAATTTTTACGACTTGGTTTCCTGAACTAATACCAGATATGTTAGTAACATGTAATCAAAGGGAAATACATGCTTTTTGGCAAAAATATGGTGATATAATCGTAAAGCCTCTTGATGGTATGGGTGGTAAGTCTATTTTTCGCATAAAGGAAGACGATCAAAATTTTGGTGTCATTACTGAAACTCTTACTAACTATGGACAAAGTTTTTGTATAGTACAAAATTATTTACCAGCAATTAAAGAAGGTGATAAACGTATATTAATAATAGATGGTAAACCAGTTCCATATTGCCTTGTTCGTATTCCTCAAGAAGGTGAAACACGTGCTAATTTAGCTGTTGGTGGATACGGAGAAGCACGTGCACTTAGTGATAAAGATTGGGAGATTGCTCTTCGTGTGGCTCCAATATTAAAATCTAAAGGATTAATTTTTGTGGGTTTAGATATTATTGGTGATAAACTAACTGAAATTAATATAACTAGTCCAACTTGTATATGTGAAATTGAAGCTACTTTTCCAATTTCAATTAGTGGAATACTAATAGATGCTATTAAAAATCTTTTACGGTAAAATACTAAAAAACGCAAATTATAATTAATTTTTAATTTACTAACTTAGTAATATGAAAGTCATGTTAGGTATATGAGTGAGAATGAATTTACAGCATAATTTTTTAATTGCGATGCCTTTTATACAAGATCCTTTATTCAAGCGCTCTGTAGTTTATATTTGTGAGCATGACGAAGAAGAAGGTGCTATGGGTCTTATTGTCAATAAGCCAATAGGTAATTTGACAATTGAGGGAGTACTTAAAAAATTGAAAATTACTCCTAAAGTACATAGTTCAACAATGAAATTAGATAAACCAGTATTTGCTGGTGGTCCTCTTGCAGAGGACCGTGGTTTTATTTTACATTCTGCTCAACATGTTTATACTTCTAGTATTCGTATTTCTAATAATACGATAATCACCACCTCGCGTGATGTTTTAGAAGCTATGGGTACAGATAATCAACCTGAAGAAATATTGGTAGCGCTTGGTTATTGTGCTTGGGAAAAAACACAACTAGAGAATGAATTAATGGGAAATGCCTGGTTAACAGTACCTGCAGAAACGAATATTTTATTTCAGACACCAATTGCTGATAGATGGAGAGAAGCTGCACGTAGCATGGGAGTGGATATACAAAATATGACTAGCGATGTAGGACATGCTTAATGATAGTTCATAAAGTGTTACTTAGCTTTGATTTTGGTACTCACAGTATCGGTATTGCTATAGGTCAAAAATTAACAGGTACTGCACATGCACTAACAACCATTAAAGCTCAAAAGGGAATACCTAATTGGAACCAAATTGAATCTGTGATAAAAGAGTGGTTACCTAATTATATAGTAGTAGGACTACCGCTGAATATGGATGGTAGCGAACAGCAACTAACTTGCAAAGTATATGAATTTGCTAACTCATTATTCAAACGCTTCAAAATACCTGTTGCATTACAGGATGAACGTTTAAGTACTGTGGAAGCAAAATCTTTGCTTTTTGAACGAGGAGGATATCGTGCTCTTAAAAAGAGCCAAGTTGACTCACAAGCCGCAGTCATTATATTGCAAAATTGGTTAGATACCCACTAAAATTTACAATATATATTTTATCTTATCATAAATATATATGATACATTAATTAATGCTTATCTAATATATATAATTATATATTGATTGCATGAATTATGTCTATAATATTCAATTTAATTAATTTTTATTATGATTTCTATTAAATATAACTTACAACAAATACGAAAACGTATATTGTCTGCTGCAGAAGAGTGCGGGCGTTCTCCAGAAGAAATTACATTACTTGCAGTTAGCAAAACTAAAGCTTCTAGTATGATCTTAGAAGCTATTTTATCAGGGCAAAGAATATTTGGTGAGAATTATGTTCAAGAAGGTTTGAAAAAAATATCTGAATTAGCTTTATATTCTGATGTACAATGGCATTTTATTGGGTCAGTCCAATCTAATAAAAGTCGTTTAGTTGCAGAAAATTTCTCGTGGTGTCACGCTATTGATAGATTAAGTGTTGCTCAAAATTTAAATAATCACAGACCAGATTATATAGCTCCACTAAATGTTTTAATTCAAATAAATATAAGTAACGAACAAAGTAAATCGGGCATCAATCTATCAGATTTGCCAATATTAGCAAAACATATTTCCAGGATGTCACGTCTTCAATTACGTGGATTAACAGCGATTCCTGCTCCATGTAAAGATTATCGATATCAGCTATCAATGTTCCAAAAAGTAGCTCTTGCTTTTTATACTTTAAAACAAATATATCCTAATATTGATACTCTTTCTTTAGGAATGAGTAATGATTTAGAACCTGCAATTATTGCAGGTAGCACTTTAGTAAGAATAGGTACCGCTATATTTGGTAAAAGATAACATAAAATTAATATGTTTAGTCATAAGTTTCATTTACAACACATTCATAGTTATTAGGTGATATTTTATATTTAATTAAATAGTTTATGTATAAATTACCGTTACTTAGTCTGTATATTCATATCCCTTGGTGTGTCAAAAGGTGTCCGTATTGCGATTTTAATTCATATACATTAGAAACAAAAATACCACATATTACATATGTAGAACATTTGCTTAAAGATTTAGAAAAAGATTTACCGCTTATTGCTAATCGAGAAATACATAGTATTTTTATCGGTGGCGGCACCCCTAATTTGCTCAATAGTTATGCAATACAGAGGATAATAAAAGGTATAAATAATTGTTTATCATTATCAAAAAATGTAGAAATTACTATAGAAGTTAATCCAGGTATTGTAGAACATAATCAATTTCTTAAATATTACCATATGGGTATAAATCGTATTTCCATTGGAATTCAAACTCTTAATAAAGAAAAATTATTATCTCTTGGTCGTATTCATGAAGTAGAAGAATCTATACAAGCTATATCGATAGCTCAAAAGTTAGATTTTAACAGTTTTAATGTAGATTTGATTTATGGATTACCTAAACAATCTTTAAATGAAGCAATAAATGATTTAAAGCAAATAATTAAGCGTAATCCACCTCATATATCATGGTATCAATTAACTATCGAACCTAATACATTATTTGCTTTAAATCCACCAGAACTACCGAATGATGATGTTATTTGGAATATATTTAAACAAGGAAAAAATCTTTTAATTAAAGCTGGTTATCATCAATATGAAATTTCTAATTACGCTAAAATAAATCATGAATGTAAACATAATATCAATTATTGGCGTTTTGGAGATTATGTTGGTATTGGTTGTGGTGCTCATAGTAAATTAACACAATTAGATGGGCGTATCATACGTACAGTTAAAACTAAACATCCATATACCTTTATGAAAGGGAAGTATGTTGAAAAACAATATGAAGTGCTTGATGTAGATAAACCACTAGAGTTTTTTATGAATCGTTTACGTTTATTAGAAGCTATACCTCGTACTGATTTTTATGATTATACAGGATTACATGAACAAGTTATTCGAAGAGAACTTAATGAAGCAATTGCTACAGGTTATTTATTAGAAACTACTAATTATTGGTTAATTACTAAAAAAGGACAACTATTTTTAAATTTATTATTAGAATTTTTTATAAAATAAAATAGTTACATACATATTATTATTATTTTATATAAAATTTTTAAATGTTTATTTATTCTATTAAGATAAGTGAATTAATTTAATATTAACATACTGTTTTTAACAGATAATTAGTTGAATACCTAATTTATATAATATTATTAAGTTAAAACATAGATGATGATCTTATAATTAACAAATATGTTGTTAATATATATCATAATGTTCGTTTAAACATTATATCCCAAATTTTGTGACCTAATTTTTTACCACGTTGCTCAAATTTTGTTAAAGGACGTGTTTCTGGACGTGCAATATAATCATTATTATCTGACTGGTTAGTATAACCATCTATCTCATGTATGATCTGCAATATGTGTGTTGCATAACTTTCACAATCAGTAGCAATATGTAATATGCCACCTATCTTTAATTTATATCTTAATAATTTAGCAAATTGTGATTGTATAATACGGCGTTTATGATGTCGTTTTTTACTCCATGGATCTGGAAAAAACAGTTGTACAATGTTTAATGTATTGTTTGGAATCATAGTATTTAATACTTCTACTGCATCATGACATATTATACGTAAATTTTTAAGATTTAATTTTTTAGCCATTGCTAAGCAATTTCCAACACCAGGGGTATACACTTCTATGCCAAGAAAGTTTTGATATGGATTATTTTCAGCTGTATTGACTAATGTTATTCCGTTACCAAAACCTATTTCTAAAACTAATGGTGACTGATTACCAAAAATTAAATCTAAATCAAGCATATTATGCTGAAAATTAATGCCCATATGTGTCCAGTAATCATTAAGTGCTATACTTTGTTTTTTAGTTAATTTTCTACTGCGAATCATAAAACTATGTATACGGCGTATTCTTTGATTTTCATAATTAAAATTTAAACTAATTAGTTCATTAATCATAATAATTATTTAGCTTTATATTTAAAAAATTAAATATGGTATATTGTAGTATATTAAGAAATAAATGATTTTTTCTATAAAGGAAAAAGTAATATAACATAGATTATTAAAATTTATATTGGAAATTAATGAAGTTAAATATATTTTGAATTTATTAATTTTACGATATAGCTAAATTTTTATGTCATAACTTAAAAAGTCGATCTGATTTAATCATGATGTTAATAATAAAAATATGTAAAGTTGTAGTTACATTAAATTTATATATTATATATTTAATTGTTAATTTTAACTCTAAATATTAATTTTATGTTAATTAATAAATAACTTTTCAAATATATTATCATAATTTAATGAATTTTTTTAAAAAGATAAACAATATAGTATGTTGATATCTTTATTAATTTTCTATTTTATAAAAATATATTGTATTACTTGATTTTTATGTTAAATAAAACTTTCTTTTTAGAAAATTAATTATTTAATATAGATAAACTAAAGTAGTTTAGTTTATACTAGATTTTAAATCTAATAAACTCTGATATACTTTTTTTAAAAAACCATTACAGTTTTCATATTTTTTAATATAAATATAAAATATTCCATTTGATAATTTTAACAAACTTACATAAGTACATATATATAATATACTTTATATAAATAAAGAGAAAATTTATGAAACGTATTATTTTTTGCACTTATCTACAACAAAGCGCTGAGGGACAAAATATTCAAATTTATCCGGGAGAGTTAGGTAAGCGTATTTATAATGAAATTTCACAAGAAGCATGGAATCAATGGTTGATTAAGCAAACTATGCTAATTAATGAAAATAAACTTAATATGATAAAAGAAAAAGATCGCAATTTTTTGAAAAAAAATATGATATATTTTTTCTTTAAAGAAAAAATTGCATAGTATAAATTATATTTGTAATTAACACATATATATGAATATACGATAAATTTAATGTTTATTTTTATATAAAATATAGAATCTAAATTATGTAATAAGAAAGTTATTTATAATGTATAAAAAGTTAATAACACTACTAGTGATTTCTTCATTTTTATTTTCTTGTTCAGAACATCAAAACTCTCAATATCAAATAAATTGGATCAGAGATATAAATGGATTCAATATTTTAATGGAGCAATTTGCTGCTAATATTGAAAAAATTTGGGGAACTAATGAAGTATTAATTACAGGACCTAAAGATTACATTAAATACAGTGATAATTATCATACTCGTGGGCATATTAATTTTGAAAAAGGTCAAGTTACAATTGAAAGTGTTGATAACACAAACACAATAGTTGAACTACGTAAAGCTATTATTACCATGCTATTAATTAATGATAATTCATTTAATATAGTTTTTAATTCAAAAACATTAGAAGTACCAAATAAAGAACCACTATTATATGGTCAGATTTTTGATAATACCGGACAACCTATTCGTGGACCGTGTCGTGCTGGTAATTTTGCCGACTATTTAATTAAAAATCAATTAAAAAAACGTTATGATGGTATACATGTGATTTGGTATATTTCTATACCTATGATATCTAATCATTTATATAAACGTGCATTTAAGTACCTACCAATAATACGAAAGGCTGCTAAAGAATATTCTATTGATGTTTCGTTGATTTTAGCTATCATACAGATAGAATCAAGTTTTAATCCATATGCCGTTAGTCATTCAGATGCTCTAGGATTAATGCAGGTTGTACAACATACGGCAGGTATTGATGTATTTCGTATGAAAGGAAGATGCGGACAACCAAGTCGTAGCTATTTATTTGATCCAAAAAATAATATTGATATAGGTACTGCTTATATTTCTTTGCTTCAAAATATTTATCTGAATAAAATTGAAAATCCGTTATCTAGGCGTTATGCGGTAATTACCGCTTATAATGGAGGAGTTAATAGTGTACTCCAAGTATTTTCTAACAATAAGCAAAATGCTTTTTTAATTATAAATGCTATGTCATCTAAACAAGTATATCAAATCCTTACATCAAATCATCCATCGTTAGAATCACGACTTTATCTGTATAGAGTAAGTTGTGCTCTACATAACTATCATTTCTAATTCGTAAAAATATTTCAATATTTAAACAATAATTCTATATAATAAGAATTATATATTGTATATTTTTATGGTATTTTGCCATAAAACATCAGCAAGATATTGAGGTGATTCAGTTCGTAATAAGCATAATTCTTTAAATATATCAAGAATACGTTCTGGTCTATTAGGTTGTTCTTGAAAACCATTTAATGGCATACCTGGAGAATCTGTTTCTAATATCATGGAATCTAATGGTAAATTGGAGATTGTATTACGTGTTTTATTAGCACGTTTATAAGTAATCACTCCACCAATACCAATCATATATCCTAAATTAATAAAATTATTAGCTTGTTGTTGACTACCAGTAAAACCATGTATTATACCTCGGCAAGGTAAATTATGTCGGCGTAATTGTACACTTAATTGATCATGAGTATGATGTGAGTGTAAAATTACTGGTAAATCGTACTTTTTTGCTAATTTTAACTGTGCATTAAGTAAATATATTTGTTTATCAAAATGGATCTTATCTATAGATAAATCTAACCCAATTTCTCCGATCGCAATTAATTTTTTATTTTTGATTTGTAAATATCCATCTAGTAGATCTAGATCTTCATTACGATGATTAGTAATATCTATGGGATGCAAACCTAATGCAGCATATAACATATTATATTGTTTACATAATTTATCTATATCAGAAAAATCAGAAGCATTTACACTTGGTATGATAATATGTTTTATACCAACTTTTTTAGCACGAAAAATACTAATGTTGATATTTTTAGTAAAAATTAAATCGTTTAAGTGACAGTGAGTATCTATAAATCTCATAGGAATAGTGCTGGCTATATAATTCAATTGTTTTTATAAATAAATCTATGTTGAATCTTTATGATGATCAATGATATTGAATATTATTTAATTATTCAATATAACTTAATTAGAGTTAGAATTTATTAAGACATTAGGTTTTTTCTAAATGCTAATTTAGATTTAAAATGTTAATTAATTCATATATATTATCTGATATTATATTAAATAAATTTTAATATTCAGTAAATTACCTATTAAGTAAAATTATTTATTTAATAATATACTAATTATTAATTATAATGAGTTGTTAATATTTTTAAATATATTGATTCAATAGATTTATTGGTAGATACCATATATTTATACTGCAATATAAATGTAAATGATAATTATATTATCAATATTAAATATAATATCTTAATCACAATAGCTTAATTAATTATGATTGTGTAACACGATTTATTGTGTTCCAAGAGATGATATTTTGAAATATTAATTGAAGCTATAAAAAATTTACTGAGTAAAATTTCTTAATTAATGTATGCAGTATTATATCATATACTATTAATTCTTATAAAGTTTAATATAATTTTAAATATGTTAAAGTTAATTAATATCTAATATCTTATATCTATAATTTTAATGAATTAAGAGATAGTTTATTAAAATGTAAATTTTAATTATTAAAATATTATACATATAACTAAGTTTTAAATAGATAGAAGTTTAAAAATTCATGTTCTTCTACGTTAATCTATATTAATTGCAAATAATTATAACTTACGTATTGAAATTTATCTAGAATAATGGTACTTAGAATTTAGATGTTTTTTTACGTACATTAAAATACATTTAAATGATGTAATCATTTAAAACTGTAAATATATTTAATATATAAACTTGCATTAATTATCTATATAATTAGATATTATATAGATAATTATACAATATGAATGTTTTGTATTTATAATCAATTAATAACTTTAAATATTTTATATTTATTAAAGAAATTTTAATAAATATAAAATATTAAGTATATAATACTATTTATACGATTACTGTATATATTAATTAAATAAAAATAAAAGTATGTTTATTGAAAAAATAATTAGGTAGAGCAATATGTCAATTAATGACAACTAGTGCTTTTATTCATGAATATTTTACTAATAAATATAAAATTTAATGTAATTGTATTTAATATAATAATAATAATAATAATTAAGTTAAGCTTAAATTTTTAATTATTTTATTTTTTTTATTAATAACTACTAATTTAGAAATTTACAATAGAAGGTATTATATTATTTAAATAATTTAATTATTAAACTATGATGATTGTTCACGTGTTTTATGAAAACTAATATCTGGATAACGTTCTTGAATAAGATTGAGATTTATTAATGTAGGTGCCATATATGTTAAAAATCCACCGCCATCTAGTGCAAGATTCATTCTATTTTTATATTGAAATTCACAAAGTTTTTTGGAATTTTCACATATAATCCAACGTACAGTTGCGACATTAACTGTTTCATAAATTACTTCAATTTCATATTCCTTTTCTAGACGCGTAATAACCATGTCAAATTGTAACATGCCTATCGCACCAATAATTAAATTATTGTTATATAACATACGAAAAAGCTGAACAGCTCCTTCTTCTGATAATTGGATTAAACCTTTTAATAAATGTTTTTTCTTTAAGGGATTACATAATCTAATACGGCGAAATAGTTCGGGAGCAAAATTCGGAATACCAATAAATTTTATATTTTCACCCTGAGTAAAAGTATCTCCGATTTGAATCGTACCGTGATTGTATAAACCAATAATATCACCAGGATAACAATTCTTTATATAAGAACGTTCTCTAGCCATAAAAGTCATTGCATCAGCAATTATTATATTTTTTCCTGTACGTACATGGTATAACTTCATACCTTGCACATATTGACCAGATACAATACGTAAAAATGCTATACGATCGTGATGTTTTGGATCCATGTTAGCTTGTATCTTAAATACGAAACCACTAAATTCTTTTTCTTTAGCTGTTATAACACGGATATTTGTCTTACGTGGCATTGGGGATAGTGACCAAGAAACTAAGTTATCAAGCATATGATTTATACCAAAATTACCTAAAGCAGTACCAAAAAATACAGGTGTAATTTTACCATCTAAAAATAACTGGCGATCAAATTTTTGTAATACTCCTTGTATTAATTCCAAATCATTTTGTAATTTATCAAATAAATAATTGTCTATAGTTTCATTAACTCTTAAATCATGCAATCCTTTTAAGATATTTTCTTTTGGAATAGTATGTCCTTGTCCTGTCTGATAAAGATATATTTCATCATTATAGATATGATAAACACCTTTGAAAAATTTACCGCAACTTATTGGCCATGTAATTGGTACACAAGCTATTTTAAGCTTATTTTCTACTTCATCTATTAAATCAATAGGGTCTTTAGTTTCACGATCAAGTTTATTCATAAAAGTAATAATTGGTGTATCGCGTAATCGCGTGACTTCCATTAATTTATAAGTACGTTCTTCGACTCCTTTGACAGCATCGATAACCATTAAGCAGCAATCAACTGCTGTCAATGTTCGATATGTATCTTCAGAAAAATCTTCATGTCCAGGAGTATCAAGTAAGTTAATTATACAATCTCGATATGGGAATTGCATAACCGATGTAGTAATTGATATTCCGCGCTGTTTTTCCATATCCATCCAGTCAGATTTTACGTACTGATTAGAACCACGGCCTTTAATAGTTCCAGCTCTTTGAATAGCTTGTCCAAATAACAATAATTTTTCAGTAATAGTAGTTTTACCAGCATTTGGATGAGAAATGATTGCAAAAGTACGACGTTTATTTACTTGTTCTAAAAAAGGAATATGAAACATAAGTACATTCTTCATATAAAGATAATATAACCGATTGTTATCTTAAGTGATTACTAAGATGGTTAAGTTTACTAACTTGACTGATTTATTACTAATCTATCCAAGGATGATTATTTATAAATAAGTATGGTTTTAAAAAATTAATATATCTTTTATTATAAAATTAATTATATAATTATATTTTATTAAATTTTAATATCTTAAATCATTTACTTAAAATTTTGTTGTATTTATATTATTAAAATAAGAGAAATAGATCATTTTGAGCATGAATCTATTACAGTAAATATTGTAACTTTAGTTGATTAATAATTAATTATTTACTACTAAGTAACTTAATATAATTGTATTATATAAAATTTTCATAAATTAAACAATTTTATTATATTAAAAATATAATGATATTTATTACATATATAATAAAAAATTTATTAATTTAAAATAAATTATCTTAAAAAACATTTACCCATAAATATTTTTAATAACAAGTTAAAGGGATTAGATATGTTAAGTACTGAAATGAGCTCGCATTTAAATAATCAAATGAATCTAGAGTTTTACTCTGCTAATTTTTACTTACAAATGAGTGGTTGGTGTATTAATAAAGGATTGGAGGGATCTTCAGTTTTCTTTAAAATACATTCACAAGAAGAAATGGAACATATGCAACGTTTCTTTAATTATCTAAGTGATACTGGAACATTACCTATCATAGGAAATATTGCTGCTCCTCCTATTAGCTGGTCATCGCTCGTTGAAATATTAGAAGAAGCTTTAAAACATGAAAAATTGATCACAGATAAAATTAATCAGTTAGTCCACGTAGCAATGAATATTCGAGATTACAGTACTTTTAATTTTCTTCAATGGTATGTTGCTGAGCAACATGAAGAAGAAAAGCTTTTAAAAGCTATGTTAGATAAAGCTGTGCTTGTAGGGAATAAAGGAGAAGGATTATTCTTAATAGATAAAGAATTAGGTATTATTTCTGCTAAACATTTTAATAATCATTGATTTATTTAAATAAAATTTAAATATAATTAATGTTATATATGACTTAAATATTATACTTCCAATGTAAATAATTATTTAATGATTCATTTTGTATAATATGACTCTCTATCATTTTTATTTTGTGATAACTTATATCTACTGTAAAATAGTATAAAGGAACTATAGTGAGCTCAACAACAAAAATTGATACAACATTGGTTACTGCTGGACGTCAGAAACATTATACTCAAGGCTCAATTAATAGCGTTATTCAAAGAGCTTCATCATTAATTTTTGATACTGTTGCTGATAAAGAACGAGCTGAGATTAATTGTACTAATAGAGTGTTGTTTTATGGTAGGCGAGGTACTTTAACTCATTTTGCTTTACAAGAAGCAATGACTGAACTAGAAGGTGGTGCTGGTTGTGTATTATATCCATGTGGTGCAGCTGCAATTTCTAATACTATTCTTGCTTTCGTAAATGCATTTGATCATGTGTTAATGAGTAGCGCTGTGTATGAACCTACACAAGATTTTTGTACAAAAATATTAAGTAAACTTAACGTTTCTACCACGTTTTTTGATCACTGTATCGGCGGCAGTGAATTAAATAAATTTATTCAATCTAATACTCGTGTAATATTTCTTGAATCTCCAGCTTCCATTACTATGGAAGTTCAAAATATTCGAGATATAGTTACCGCTATTCGTAACTACTCTCCAAATATTGTTATTATATTAGATAATACTTGGTCAGCAGGTATATTATTTCATGCTTTAGAGCATGGAATTGATATTTCAATTCAATCTGGAACTAAATATTTAATTGGTCATAGTGATGGAATGATTGGTACTGCTGTAGCAAATAAAAGATGCTATTCGCAATTATGTGAACATTCTTATTTGATGGGACAAATAGTTGATGCTGATACAGCGTATTTAGCTAGTCGCGGATTACGTACATTAGGTACACGTCTGCGTCAACATGAAGAAAGTGCTTTAAAAATAGCAGAATGGTTATCAAAGCAATCGAAAGTAGCGAGAGTAAATCATCCAGCCTTATCTCAAAGTAAAGGTCATAATTTCTGGAAACGTGATTTTAATGGAAGCAGTGGTCTATTTTCATTTATTTTACATGAAAAATTAAGTCCTGAAAGATTGGCTAATTATCTAGATAATTTTATTTATTTTAAAATGGCATATTCTTGGGGTGGATATGAATCACTTATTTTAGCAAAACAACCAGAAGAATTAGCTAGAATTCGTATATTAGGTAATGTAGATTTTAAAGGTACTTTGATACGTTTACATATTGGTTTAGAACATGTAGAAGATTTATTGAAAGACTTAAAGGCAGGTTTCGATCGTTTAAATTATAAGTAGAATACTCATAAAATATAAAGTGTATAGATTATTTATCTATCATTATTTAATCATAATATATTATTAATGCTAATTAAAATTATTGTTTTAGTTCTATTTATAGATGATTATTTTATATTTATATAATTTAATAAAATTATATAAATTATCAAAGCTTATTTATACTACGTATAAAATACTATATTAACATGATAATAATATTAGTATCAACATACATATTAATAGTTAATAAAACTAAGTCGAATGTGTTTATTATATAATAATTAAATGAAATATTAAATAGTAAATTATTACATGTTTTGATGATTATCATTATCAGATTCTATATTATTAGATAAACTTTTTTGAATATGATATATAGATATAATATAATTTTATTATAATAATATTATATGCTTTAAAGACTTAAGAACTAGCAATTAATTGCTAATAATTTAATTATTAAATCAAATCGTTTTTCTCACGTTCGATAACTTCTACATTAAGTTTTTCTAACTTAGCGGACATTAATGAATGACAATAATTAGCTAATTTATTTGCTGAATTTAATTCAGTATTTGATGTATCTATTGGATGTAACATCTCAATAATAACTAATCCATTTTTCCAACGATTTAATTTGATTTTATTATGAGTATTAGATACTACTACGGGAATGATGGGGGCTTTTACAGTCATAGCAATATGAAATGCTCCAGTTTTAAATGGTAGTATCTCAGTACTATGGCTACGTGTGCCTTCAGGAAACATCCAAAAAGAAATTAGTTTCTTATTATTAAAAGATCTTACTATTTCTTGAATCCTTTGATGAACTTTTTTACAGTTATTACGATCAATTAAAATATTACCAGTTAACCAATAAAGCTGACCAAATAATGGTATCCATATCAGACTTTTTTTTCCAATGGTGACAGTATGTGGTGGTATCATATTTGCTACTGTAATCATATCAAAATTATTTTGATGGTTTGAAATATAAATTACATTACTATAATTATCAGCATCAATCGGTTTACGTAACTCTACTTTAATACCAAATAAAGTTGATAATCGACCAAATAAATGACTAAAAGTTGAAACATGTCGTGGATTACGTGGGGAAAGTAGGCACCATATACTACCAAATACACAAATTAAAATTGAATAAAAAATAACAATGATAAATCTTAAAATAAATAACATGAGTTCCTCAAATATTACATCATTTTTTAGTAAGAATAATAATTGTAACTATTATTATTAATTAAATATAATCATATATATGATTATAAAATTTTAATATAAGCAAATCTTATAACATATTTTGTTATTTGAGTTTATAAATATATAAATTAGTTAAATTTATTTAGATATACAATTATTTTAATCTGTATTACTGAATCATGTAAATCATTTAAATTATATTTAATTCTTAATGTTTAATCTTGCTAATATAGCCATATTAAACTATGATTTAAGAATCATCATCTTATTATTAAGATTATACTCTTAATAATTTTAATTTAATGGTTTATATTCAAAATATTTTATTTTTTATTAAAAAAGCATATTTTAAATATAAAGCAAATATATATTTAAACTGATATTATTTAATCAGATAATTTATACAAAAGATAATTATTGTTATATTTCAACTAATTTATTACATGTAGTAACTAATTTACAAATGTAATTTTGTACCATAATTTCTCATTTATAAGAATGTATTAATAATTTAGATACTAAATACAGAATTTTCTAAAAATAAATTACTATTAATGACTTATTTTTCAAAAAAAAAAAAAAACAAAATAAATTTATGCATTTCATTATTTCTTTAATTTAGATATTTTTGATTATTAAATTAATATTAATACTTATTTAATTTTTATTAAACAGATACATATTATGAGTATAATTAATTGCATTTAAAAATTAGGTTTAAAAACTTATTTTTAAATGTTTATTAATATTTTAAGTTGACAATCAAGATATAAATCATTTAAATAAAATTTAATATTTGACTTTTAATTATTAAAATAATAAGCATGAAAAATCTGCTATTTGCAAAAATAATGCTTGAATTTTTTTTAATAAATTAAGACGATTAATACGTAATTTAGAATCATTTGTATTGATTATGACTTTATCAAAAAAATTATTTATAGGTTCATTCAGGTGTGTTAATTCAATTAATGCATCCTGATAACGATGGTTAAGAAAATATAATTCTAATCTAGTATTTATTTTTGTAATTAAATCTATTAACAGTATCTCTGTATTTTCTTTTAATAATGAAATTTGTACATTCTTATTTAATTCTTCTGTACTTTTTAATAAAATATTAGAAATTCTTTTACTAACTATAATTAAACCTTTTAATCTTTCGACTTTAAATATACGTAAATGAGTAATAGCTTTAATACGTGCATCAACATGTAATGGATGCATAAAACGACATGATATAACTGCCTTGATAATATCAATACTATATCCTTTCAGTTCATACCAAGAATAATAACGATTAAATATAAAATTAATTACATCATCTATAGTTTTATGATTGGTTAACTTATCTTTATATAGACATATTGTTTTCTTAGCTAGACTTTGTAAGTCAAGTGGTAATTTTTTTTCAATAATAATACGCAATATACCTAATGCAGCACGTCGTAAGGCAAAAGGATCTTTATCACCTTTAGGATGCTCATTTACACCTAAAATACCTACTATGGTGTCTATTTTATCAGCAATTGCTATTGTGCAAGATAACGAATTAGATGGTAAAATATCACCAGAAAAACGTGGTAGATATTGTTCATAAATAGCTATAGCCACATCATCATGCTCGCCATCATAACGTGCATAGTGCATGCCCATAATTCCTTGAGTTTCAGGAAATTCATATACCATTTTGCTCACTAAATCACACTTAGAAAGCATAGCTACACGAATCGCATTATTAATATCTGCACCAATCTTTTCAGCAATCCACGCTACTAATAATTGAATACGATTAATTCTATCATGTAATGTACCTAATTGTTTATGAAATAATATAAATTTAAGACGTGATAAGTTATCTTCTAAAGGATGTTTACAGTCTATTTTAAAGAAAAAATCTGCATCAGATAAACGTGCATGTAATACTGTTTCATTACCAATAATAATCTGTTGAGGATTATCTACTTCAATATTACTTACAAAAATAAAATTAGGTAGTAATTCTCCATTTGAATCATATACAGGAAAATATTTTTGACTAATTGTCATTACATGAATTAATACTTCTTTTGGTATACAAAGAAATTTTTTTTCAAATTTACCTGTTAATATTACTGGCCATTCAACTAAAGAAGTAACCTCTTCTAATAAATAATTATTAAAATTAACGTTACCACCTAATTGATGAGCTGCTCTTTCAATCTCAAATTTAATTTTATTTTTACGTAATTCGTAATGCGCTATTACTTTTCCCGTATCTCTTAATAATTGCGAATATTGATCTGCATTATTTAAGATAAGTTCTTGTTGGCCCATAAAGCGATGACCACGAATTAAACGATTAGACTGAATACCTAAGATATTAGCTGTAATTAATTCATTAGCTAATAGTAAAGTTATGGTATGTACAGGACGAACGAATTGTACGTTACTATCCCCCCATCTCATCGTTTGTTTGATTGATAATTTTTTTAATGCATTATTAACCATACTTGGTAACATTATTTTAAGATTTTCTTTCTTTATTAATGTACGATAGATTAACCATGATCCTCTTTTGGTAATTAGATGTTCAGTTTGATCAATTCTAATACCATTATTATGTGCCCAACTAGTTGCTGCTTTTGTGGCATTACCTTTAGCATCAAATGCTATAGAAAGAGAAGGACCACGTTTTATAATTTCTTCATTAACTTCAACATCAACAAGTTGTTCAACTTTTATTGCTAATCGACGAGGCGTCGCATACCATTGTATTTTTTTATACATTAGAGCTGAATTTTTTAATTCGATAGAAAAATGATTAACAAAAGATTCCGCAAGTTCACGTAATAATCTTGGAGGTAATTCTTCAGTACCAATTTCTACTAAAAAACTTTTTTCGATCATCAATACATCTCACTTATTTTATTACACATAGGAAATCCTAATTTTTTACGATAAGCATAATAAGCTTCAGCAATTCCTTTAATTAAGCTACGAATACGAAAAATATATCTTTTTCGTTCAGTGACTGAAATAGCTTGTCTTGCATCTAATAGGTTGAAAGTATGTATCGCTTTTAAAATACGTTCATAAGCTGGTAATGGTAAAGGGGGCGATATGGATAATTGCTGTTCTATTTCTTTTGCATATTGCTCAAAACAATAAAAAAGAAATTCTACATCTGCTAATTTAAAATTGTAAAATGATTGTTGTATTTCATTTTGGTAGAAAATATCACCATAAGTGATTTTATCTACTGAGTTCACATCCCATATCAAATCGTAAACATTATTTATATTCTGAATATACATTGCTAGACGTTCTAAACCATAAGTAATCTCACCTGTTATTGGTTTACATTCAAAAGTGCCCATTTGTTGAAAATAAGTAAATTGGGTTATTTCCATACCGTTTAGCCAAACTTCCCAACCAAGACCCCAAGCTCCTAAGGTTGGATTTTCCCAATTATCTTCTACAAATCTAATATCATTAAGCTTTAAATCTATTCCTAAAGCTTTTAATGAATCTAAATACATTTCTTGTATATTATTTGGTGATGGTTTAATAACAACTTGCAATTGATAGTAATGTTGTAAACGATTTGGATTTTTACCATAACGTCCATCAGTAGGTCGTCGTGATGGTTGAACATAAACTGAAGCAATTGGTTCTGGACCTAATGCACCCATAAAGGTTATTGGATGACAAGTACCAGCACCTACTTCCATATCTAAAGGTTGTATGATAGAACAACCTTTAGATTTCCAATAATTTAATATTATTAAAATTATATCTTGAAATGTTTTGATATTAAATTTTTGCATATTCAATGTTTACATATAAAGAAAAATATTATTTGAATTGATATTCAATTCTTTGCAATACATATTGCATGTTTACTAATTTAAAATATAAATTTATTATGAATAAAGATATAGTATTAAATAATTTAAAAAAACAATGATTTTTTTAAAAATATGTTAAATATTTTGTATACAAATACATTTAGTAAATGAAACACAAATTAATTACTGAGCTTAATATTGTAATAAAATTATTTTAGATACAATAAATTTGCTTAAATAAACAATAATATTGTTAGATTATAATAGTAATCATAGTTCATAAAATTTAATAAATTATTGAAATTTAAATTCTATGGTGTAATTCTGTATAAGAGGATACTAAGTTTTTATAACTTAAATTTAAAAACTACAAACATTATTAATAATAATTCTTATATTTAATCTGTTTATGAAAAATTTATATTATTAAATATTAATTACTATTAATTATACATGTAATAATACTTATATTTTAAATGCATAAATCAAGTTGTATATGCTAAATTCAAATAAATCAATATTCATCGCCACGTATACGACGCCGATAACTTTCCCAATCAAAACGTACCCATAGACTATTTCCAATTTGCATACGGTCCATGACCCTTTCACCAAGTAATCCATTCATCCCTGTTGAATCGAGATTAGATAGCATACCAGTAGGTCGTTTTGAAGAAGATCTACGATCAACTATTTGATTTATAATTACTTTCTCATAACGTGATTCTC
Source organism: Pantoea sp. Mhis (assembly GCF_009830015.1). NCBI lineage: Bacteria > Pseudomonadati > Pseudomonadota > Gammaproteobacteria > Enterobacterales > Erwiniaceae > Pantoea > Pantoea sp. Mhis. Next base: position 51,362 of record NZ_SZZX01000008.1, read on the forward strand.
TTTGTATGCCTATTTCATCTATTACTAATAAATCCACATAGCTCATATCATGTATTAAATGCTCTTCTGTAATATTACTTTCACAATTAAAAGTACCTTTCATACTAGACATTAAATCAGCAACTGTGACTATCAATATACTTTTACCGCGTAAAATTAATTCATTACCTATCGCAGCTGCTAGATGATTTTTACCTGTACCTGGACGTCCAGAAAAAACAAAGCTTGCTATACTTTTTTCAAAGCTAGCTGAATATTCTCTTGCTAAGCATAATGCTTTATATTGTCCATCGTTTTCTACTCGGTAATTATCAAAAGAACAATTAATATGTAATTCACGGATACCGGAACGACCCATAATACGTTGCATTTTCATAGCACGATTTTCACGTATAATGGCTTCTGATCGCAATCGTCCTTGCTCCTGATTCCAAGCTAACAGCTCTTGTCCATTTTTAAATTTTGGCTCTATATTAGGTGGCATAAGTTTTTTTAGTCTATTAAAAAGTTGGTTTGGAGTTTTCATTATTCACCTCTAAAACCATCAGGAATATCGTAATTAAAATGATTTATTTGAGTAATATTTCTTTTTATTTGTGCATTATTGGCGATACGATACATTTGTACACTACGTGCTAATTTTTGCTGCCATTGTACATGATGAAAAAGACAGCCTTCTGCTTGCCAGTAAGTAATAAAAGTTGCAAGTTCAGTAGGAGTGACAGGATCATGTAATACTATTCCCCAAATTGCTGCTTGACGTTGAAAATCTTTATCTGGTTTCCAACCCTGATACATAGTAAATTTACCTAATGGAGTGAAAATTGATTTATTATCGCTATTTAATTTATTCTTATATGTAGAAATATTATTCGTAGTTTGCATGGATGTTTCTAATGCTATTATTCGTGATAGACGCTCAGGTGTTAAAGCATAAAAGATAGGTATATTATGATGTAATACTGCCAACATACCGTTATCAGTGTGTAGCATCGCAGAAAATGGATCTTGACAAAAAACATCCATACCTACGAGTGTTGAAGTTAATAATTTGGTTGGCATGAAAAATCCGATATTGATGAATATAACAACGAACCGGACGAAAATTACGCCAGTATCCCATTTTAAATGCTTAATAAATTCGATTTTAATACGTAAGATTATAAAAAATTGGTCAAGAGATTATGACTAGTATAATAAATATATAATTCTCATGAGAATTAAAATTCTGTCATTCATAATAATTTCTTATTATTTAGTACTGAGTTCGTACTTATATAAAATATTTTATTTTATATAAATAAAAATATAGTTATTAATAATAAATATCTACTTATAAATGTATATTAATATATAAAAATTTTTTCATAATCTTATAAAGATGCTTATATTTTATGTGAGATAAATTATATAATTTAAATTATATTAAATTATATAATTTATGTTGAATATAAATTATATCATAAAAAATAAAAGCATTTAAAATACATAAAGTATACTTAGTTTCATTAAACTGATTTGCAATAGATATGATGTTTTATAAAAAAACTGTATTTTTACATATATAAATATTTATGTAATAAATAAAGTATATAACTTTATATAATCAACTATGTATGTAAGTTACAATATACATTAATATTAAACAATATCGTATATCTAATTTATATTATATATATTTACGTTCTAATATAACATAGAAATCTTTTCTATGTTATAAGATGCTAGTTTATATCAATAAAAGTTAAGACATATCATTGACTATAGATAATATATATCAAAGATATAAAATCTAACATTTTAAAATGCTTATTGTTTATACATACATATATATAATTATACTACTTTTTTATTGTTAGCAAATCACAATTATATATTTAAATATATAGTATCATAGATTATATACTTTTCTATTTGTACTATCAATACTAAGATCAGAGTTTGTATGATTGTCTATATGAAATATATAAACAAAATTTTAAAATTCTATTTAAATCAATAATGGAATGCATTAGAAAATATAATTAATATATTAATTATATACAATATTTTATAAAAGTTAATAACTTTTTTCAAAATTAAGAGATTTTATGAATGTATATAATTTCACATAAAATATTAATATAAGAAAATTAATATGATTTAATCAGATCTTATCTACTACTTAAGTAATAGTATGTTTAATAAATAAATTATTTAGTAAATAAAATTTATAAAGTTAATATTCCATTTAAATTAATAATTTATACATATAAATTATTAATTTAAATGGAATATTCCTCTAACTATAAACATAGTTTTATTATATTAAATAATAATTTAATTATTAAGAATAGATATTAGATAATATGAATAAATTTATCTATAATATATTTTATATAACTGTATATTTCTACATATTAATAATTAATTGTTAAATATTTACTTTTAATATAATCTCTTTAAAATTAATGTATTACTAAAATAGTAAAAAACTCTAAATCTAAAATTTAATATAAATATTTTATAATATAAATTATTTTTAATCATTATGTTCTTTTTTTAATAAAAGCTATTATTGAAATAATGTTAAATATTTAATTAAATATAAAATA
>NZ_SZZX01000009.1:0-37619 GCF_009830015.1 Pantoea sp. Mhis
ATTATTAATAAATTTATTTATATATTATAAATTAACTAATAAATTAATAGCTCTATGTAAATATAAATACATATTATTAAATAAATTTAGTTGTTAAAATGTTTAGTATTTTGACATAAATCCAAATATATATATATACTAATTCACAGTTTTATGACTAATCAATCACTTTTATATAACATTAGTTCTATTTAAAGATCTATTAAATCTTGTTTATTTTAAAATATCTTTGATATATAGATGATAAAAATAATATAATTGCATCTTTAATAAAAATATTAAAGTTTATTTATTTAAATATAAAAATTTATGAGTAACATTATTAAATAAATACTTTAAAATAAAAGTACTTAATTTAAACAATAATATGTCTGGATAAGCATGAATATAAACATGTTATAAACATATATAAGATAGTAATTCTATTGTTATAAATTATTTTTATAGTTTTTACTGTATTTATAACACAATAGAGCATATACTAATTCACAATTAGTATTCTAATCTAGAAAATATTATAGTTTATAAATTTCAAGTTTATATATAGATTTTATAGTTAAGACATATAATGTCTAAAACATATGGAGTTTAATATTTAACTAAATAGTTATCAAAATCTATTTGGTCATTTAGTTCTAATGTTTGTTGAGCTATAAGAGATTTGTTTACTTGCTTATTAAAATTATCTATAGTTATTATTTCTGGTTGTTCGGTAGATAATTGTTGATGATATTGTTGTGCAAATGCTAATCCTATATTAGTCATACTATTTTTTTTAAGCAACTGCAATATACGTGCAGAATTAGTTAAATCAGGATTATCAAATAACATTACTAATTTATCACAAATACGCTGGTATTGAGTATCGCCTTGATGTTTATCAAGTATTTCGGCACTTTTTCTTAAATCAATAAATAAAGCCTTGCCTACATCTACTAACATATATTCCGTTGCGTTACAACCAATAGTAATAATTTGTCCCGGTTTACGACCTTCTAATACTACTCGATTCCAATTTTTTCTTATACATAATAATTCATCAACAGTCATTTCTTTATTATCAGCTATTGTACACCAAATTAAAAATAGATCTATGAAACGCAATTGATCAGCATTAACACCAATAGCTGAAAAAGGATTAATATCTAATGAACGTATCTCAATATATTCAATACCACCACGTAATAATGCTTCTAAAGGTGTCTCTCCTAAAAGGGAGATACGTTTTGGTCTAATAGGAGAATATAATTCGTTTTCAATTTGCAATATATTAGTATTTAGTTGTAACCAATTACCTTTTAGATCTTTTGTTCCCATAATTACATATTTTTTTAATGGTGTTTTTATTGCTTCCTTTAATATAGAGAGATAACTTTCTAATGAATTAAATGTAATATTTAAACTACTTTGTACTTTACTAGCATAACCTAAATCACTAAGACGTAATGATGTTGCATAAGGTAACCAATATGTACCATACTTATTTCTTTCAAAAGGTAATTTGATTTCTCGTTCTTGCAAGAAAGATGAACAAATTGCTGGAGAAGAACCAAACAAATATGGAATGATCCATCCAAAACGGTAATAATTTCGAATTAAGCGTAGATAACCATTAGAAATGATTATCTTGCTACTTTCATCATCTTTTATATTTTCCCATTGTTGCCAAAAATTTAGAGGTAAAGAAAAATTATAATGTACTCCTGATATTATTTGCATTAATGAACCATAGCGATTTTTTAAACCTCTACGGTATAATGTTTTCATTTTTCCTAAGTTTGAGTTACCATACTGAGCTAACTGAATATGCTCCACATCATCAATAGTACAAGGCATACTAAATGGCCACATCCTTTCTTCTACAAGAAAACGTGCGACATAACGATGTATATCACGTAAAAAAACTAACATTTTATCAATATCTTGATAAACTGGAGTAATAAATTCAAGTAAAGTTTCAGCAAAATCAGTGGTAATCCAATTATGTGTTAACGGGGAACCAAAAAATTTAGGATGTATTGTTTGTGCTAATCTTCCATCAAGGTTAATACGTAAAGTTTCTCGCTCAATTCCACGATTAATACCTTTTAAAATATTAGGATGAGCTTTTAACCAAGATAGTCCCTTTGATACATCTGGGATCACATTGGCCTCCTGATATATGAATAATTTATTCTTTTTAGCATCTATTAACTATAACCTCGAATTTGTATACATTAATGTTGCTATTATATGTTTTTATATTAAACAATAATGAAATAAAATTCTTTATGGATAGGGAGACATAACATGATACGAACGCTAACATACATATATACAAGTTATATAGCATATGTATAAGATATGAATTATTATAAATAATATTACTAAATTTAAAATTATTAATAGATCAAAATAACCATGAGAATAAGTGATTTTTAAATACAAGAAAAATATAAAATATAATATATATCTAAATTAATACTATTAATTATTTCGATATAATTAATTAACAAATAATTGTTATTAGGTAAAATTCATACCTACATATATTTATATAACTAATATACAATTGTATATAAAGACTAAATCTTTTATTAATTTAACATATTGTATAACAACATATTAAATTCCATGAATAATCATAAGTTACGTAAAATAATTGATTATTTATATTTTTTATCATGCGCATAATTTAATAATTATCTAATGTGTGTGAACTCCTATAGGTTATTAATTATGTTCAATATTAATAATTAAAATTGTTGTATAACAACATATAGTCATATTAAAAAAATGAATGCTGAAAATCGAATAGTTTATAACTATTCATACTAACTATTTATATAACTTATATTATTTATTATATTATTGAATTAAATATAAAATAATTGATTCTTTTTTACTATAAGAAGATTACTATTTTATAGTGCATCCAAGAGGATTCGAACCTCCGACCTCTCGGTTCGTAGCCGAGTACTCTATCCAACTGAGCTATGGATGCGTCATTAATAAGTTGTGGTGAAGCGGGGATTCGAACCCCGGATGCAGGTTTTAACCACATACTCCCTTAGCAGGGGAGCGCCTTCAGCCTCTCGGCCACTTCACCATAAATTACTTTTGAGGATAATATATTAAATTTTTGAGTATTAATACACATATATTAACCGTATATATGCTACTTTGCTTCATTAATAAGTCAAGTAATTTTTACTATTATACACATTTGTAGAACATATAAAATTATATATTATTAACCTTAAATAGGTATTAATAGATTATTAAACATGTTATGTTTAATAATCTATTAATATAATAGTGCCTTGCTATTAAGCAAGGCACTTAGTTCGTCAATATCCCTGTATCTGAGTCCTTTCAGCTTGAATGCGCTGATATATCTCTTCACGATGCACTGTTACTTCCCTAGGGGCGTTAATTCCAATACGAACTTGATTTCCTTTAACTCCTAGAACTGTCACAGTTACTTCGTCACCAATCATAAGGGTTTCACCTACACGGCGAGTTAAAATAAGCATTCTTTGCTCCTTGAAAAAGTAAAATAGTCGGTGTTTAACTTAATGCCGACCATATCCATATATAATATTAAACAATGCCTATAATAAATATATTATATATATTTCTCTATAATAATATATCCTATTAGTTAGCTAATTATTTTTCTAGTAATTTTTTTAATAAAAGCATCCATTGTATTAATACAAAAAATTATTTAAAATATTTAAGATAGTTATTTTAACTTTAAAATTATTTGATTGATATCATAATTGATTGTATACCAAGTTATACACGGTGGATGATAAACCAATTAGAATTTGTTGATTAATACCGTTAATTTGAGCGATATCAGCGTTTCCAATACTTTTACATTCCAGTAAATTAACTAATCTATCAATTAGATCATTCGCTTTTATACGATCAATTAAATCTGGAGTAATTCCTGCAATTAATAAAACTTTTCCATTAATAATCGTTGATAATAATATTATAGCTGAACCAAGTTGGTGTTTTAGTCGATTTATCATGAAACGTAACATTTTAGATTCAAAATTTTTTAATGTACTTACCAACAATTTAGTACCTTTAACATCAATTAGTTGATCAATTAATGAATCACTTTCTTTTATAATTTGTAAATTGCGCATTTTTTTTAGTTCTTTATCAACAAAACGTTTTCGTTCAAGTAGTTCATGTACCTTTTCTTTAAGATTATTAGTGTTATTAGATTTTATTAAGTAGGCGATATCATGGAGTTGCTTATTTTGATTATTGACTTGTATTAATGCATTTTCTCCAGTAATGGCTTCAATACGACGTATATTAGATCCTATACTACATTGAGAACGGATAAGGAATAATCCAATATCTCCAGTACGTTTAGTATGTGTACCACCACAAAGTTCAATTGAAAAATCATTTATTGTTATTACACGTACAGATTTAGTATATTTATGCTCAAAAAAAGCCTTTGCACCTTTATTGAGAGCAGCATCAATATCCATGATATCTGCTTTAATAATACAGTTACGACGAATTTGAGAATTAACAATACTTTCAATTTGATATATTTCTTGTAACGTTATAGAATTAAAATGAAAAAAATCAAAACGTAAATAGTTATCTGTAACTAATGACCCCTTTTGTATTACATGTATACCTAAAAATTGATAAAGCGCAGCATGTAACAGATGTGTGGCTGAATGATTACAACAAATCAATTGACGACGGATTTTATCAATTTGTAAAAATACATGATTTCCAACACATAACTTACCTTTAGTAAGTTGACCAATGTGATAAATAGTTTTATTATAACTTTGAGTGTCAGAAATATTAAATTCAATATTATCTCCAATTAAAACACCTATATCACCTATTTGACCTCCAGATTCAGCATAAAATGGTGTTTTATTTAATATAATAATAGCTTTTGTTCCTACATCAATTTGATTAACAAGTTCGTAATTAACAAATATGGCTTGTACTACAGATTTTGTATCAAATTGTTCATATCCTTTAAAATTAGAAACTATATCAGTAGATAACATTTTATTATTAAATTTAAACTTATGTACTTTACGTGCCTGTTGACGTTGCTTTTCCAGAGCAGCATTGAAATTAACTTCATCAATATTTAAATTATGCTCATGACAAACATCAGTGATCATATCTATAGGAATACCAAAAGTATCATAAAGACGAAATACCGTTTCACCGTCAAGAGTGTCGTTTTTTAAATTAGCAATAGTTTTATCTAATTGTAATAATCCACGCTCTAAAGTTTTAGCAAACTGCTCTTCTTCTCGTTTCAGTAAATTTTCAATAAATATTTTCTTATGTTTTAAATTTTCTGCTTCAATTCCCATTACTTGAATTAATGGTGTTACTAATTTATAAAAAAAAGATTCTCGTACACCTAAAATTTTTCCATGTCGTATCGCTCGACGAATTATACGACGTAATACATAACCACGATTTTCATTAGATGGTATTACACCATCAGCTATTAAAAATGCACAAGAACGAATATGATCAGCTACAACAAATAGCGAAGTATTTGTTAAATGGTTATTAACATCAATTGTTTCTGCAATATATTCAATTAACTTAGAAAATAAATCAATTTGATAATTAGAATTAACATCCTGTAATACAGCAGCTATACGTTCTAATCCCATACCAGTATCAATCGAAGGTTTTGGTAATAGCTGCATATTACCATCTTGTTGACGATTAAATTGCATGAATACAATATTCCATATTTCAGTATACCGATTACCATGTGATTCTGCACTACCAGGAGGTCCTCCCCAAATAGAATCACCATGATCATAAAAAATTTCTGTACAAGGACCACAAGGACCAACATCGCCCATTTGCCAGAAATTATCTGATGCATAAGGACTACCTTTATTGTCACCAATACGAATAATACGGTTACTAGGAACCCCAATGATATTATTCCAAATTTTAAAAGATTCATCATCAGTTTCGTAAATAGTAATCCAAAGTTTTTTGCTCGAAAGATTAAACCATTGTTTGCTTGTTAAAAGCTCCCAAGCATAAGCGATAGCTTCTTTTTTAAAGTAATCTCCAAAGCTAAAATTTCCTAACATTTCAAAAAAAGTATGATGACGTGTTGTATAACCCACATTTTCTAAGTCATTATGTTTACCACCTGCACGAACACAACGTTGAGAGGTAGTTGCACGTACATAATTACGTTTATCTTGACCTAAGAAAATTTTTTTAAATTGGACTATTCCCGAATTAGTGAACAGTAATGTAGGATCATCATGAGGTACTAAAGAACTACTAGCTATAATTTTATGACCTTTTTTATAAAAAAAATCGAGGAATGTTTGCCGAATTTGAGCAGTACTTTTAATCATAAATTTCCCAAAATAATAAATACTTAAAATGCTAATTTAAAATTATTTAAATAAATTTAATATAAAATCCTTGGGATTTGAACTACTGTTCATTATATATGAATTACAAAAATATTTTTTTATAAAATATAAGTAATTAACTTTATTGTCTTTTTAGAAAAAAATTACTACTTGAAATAAGTTTATATATATTAAATTAGTAAATATATTGCAAATATTTAACATTTTACATCAATAACTTTATTAGATATATCAGACATATTCGTTAACATTCCCACACTTTCTATGTCAACTGTCTCATTTATTAGAAGTTTATTACGTAATTTTTTATCTATGTCATTTACTATTGATATATGATTCTTAAGAAAATTAGTAGCATTTAATTTTCCTTGACCAATTTTATCGCTACCATAACTATACCAAGATCCAGATTTTTCGATTAATTTATGTTTTACACCTAAATCGATTAATTCACCTAAGGTATTGATACCTTCACCATATATAATTTGAAATTCAGCTTGTTTAAAAGGTGCAGATACTTTATTTTTAACTACTTTAACTCTTGTGTCACTACCTATTACTTCATCACCATCTTTAATCGAACCAATACGTCGAATATCAAGACGAACTGAAGCATAAAACTTTAGTGCATTACCACCGGTAGTAATTTCTGGGCTTCCAAATAATACACCTATTTTCATTCTAATTTGGTTAATAAAAATTAATAACGTATTAGATTGTTTAAGATTACCTGCTAATTTACGCATTGCTTGACTCATCATACGAGCAGCTAATCCCATATGTGACTCACCAATTTCACCTTCAATTTCTGCTTTAGGGGTTAATGCTGCAACAGAATCTACTATGATAACATCAACAGCTCCTGAACGTGCTAGTGCATCACAGATTTCCAATGCTTGTTCACCAGTGTCAGGCTGAGAACAAAGTAAGTTATTAACATCTACTCCTAGTTTTTTAGCGTAAATCGGATCAAGTGCATGTTCAGCATCAATAAAAGCGCAAGTTTTATTTTTACGCTGTGCTGAAGCAATAACTTGTAAAGTTAATGTAGTTTTACCTGATGATTCAGGACCATAAATTTCAACAATACGTCCCATTGGTAAACCACCTACACCAAGCGCAATATCTAATGAAAGCGAACCTGTAGAAATAGTTTCAATATCCATTGAACGATTTTCACCTAATCGCATAATGGAACCTTTTCCAAATTGTTGCTCAATTTGACTTAGTGCAGCAACTAAAGCTTTCTGTTTATTTTCATCGTTTGACATTTTTGCTCCTACAGTATGTCTATGTCAGCTGACAGTAACATTTTATTTTATTATTTATATGTATACTAATGCTAATAGCAGCTATACTGCTTATTTTCATAGTATTAAATTTCATTGACAAAAAATTTTTCATATAAAATATAAAGTGCAAAAATAACACATTGAAAGCGTACTTCATTACGATTACCTGAAAATATATGCTGGTATGTAAATATTTTTTCTAAAGGACCAGCAATTGCAAACCATGTATTACCTACTGGTTTATTTTCCTTGTGATTATAAGGACCGGCAATTCCGCTAACTGCAATTCCATATTCAGCTTTTGCTATTTTGCAGGCACCTTGCACCATTTCTTTTACTGTTTGTTCACTAACTGAACCATAATTCGATAAAGTTATACTTTGTACGCCAACCATTTGTTGTTTAGCTTTGTTACTATATGTAACGAAACCATATTCAAACCAATCAGAACTACCACTAATATCGGTTAATATTTTTGTAATCCAACCACCAGTACAAGATTCTACTACAGTTATTTTAGCATGACGAAGTTTTAGATTGTTCCCAATTATTATGCTTAAGTATTCTAGATATTTATCGTACACCTTATACCTTTTAATTATACACCTATAATATGATCTATAAATTCGTATATTAGAAAACATTTTATGTTACTTTATTTAGATATTATTATATTCTATATTTAAGATAAAAGATATAAAATATCAAGGAGTTATTTATATTAATATAATTAAATTAATAATAAATTAAGTTTTTATTTTTTATAAAAAAAACGATGATTTTAATCGTTTTTAGAAACTATTAAAATAATCTCCTAATGTAATTTAAACTATTGAGTCTTATAAGTTAGACAACTTATATTTTTTATTAAAAGAACATTATTTAATTGATTTAAAGTCAAGATTGGAATGTTAATGAAACAAAAAAAAACAGAAGGAATAGATTTAAATATTCATACACCAATGATACAACAGTATTTAAAAATTAAAGCTGAACATGCCAATATTCTTCTTTTTTATCGTATGGGAGACTTTTATGAGCTATTTTATGATGACGCTAAACGTGCTTCAGATTTACTGGATATTTCATTAACTAAACGAGGTTTTTCAGCTGGTGAACCTATTCCTATGGCAGGTATACCACATCACTCCATTGAAAGTTATTTAGCAAAATTAGTACGGCTTGGTGAGTCTATAGCTATTTGTGAGCAAATTGGTAATCCTTCTTCGAATAAAACTCCAATTGAACGCAAAGTAGTGCGCATTGTAACTCCTGGAACAGTTACTGATGAATCACTTTTACAGGAGCGTCAAGATAATTTAATAGCTGCTATTTTTCAAATAAAAAATACTTTTGGTTATGCTACATTAGATATTGGTTCAGGTCGATTTATCCTGAATGAATTAAATAATGAAGAAGCAATAATTGTCGAACTACAGAGAACTAATCCAGCAGAACTGCTTTATCCAGAAAATTTTCAGTCTATATTATTAATTGAAAATCGTCGTGGATTAAGAAGACGTCCTATTTGGGAATATGAAATCCATACTGCTATACAGCAACTAAATATACAATTTGGTACGCGAGATTTAAGTGGTTTTGGTGTTCAGCATGCATATGTAGCATTACGTGCTGCAGGTTGTTTATTACAATATGTTAAAGACACACAGCGTATTTCTTTACCACATATTAGATCACTACATATGGAATATCAGCAAGATGTTGTAATCTTAGATGCAACTACATTACGTAATCTTGAGATTATTCAAAATTTAACAGGAGGATTTGAAAATACTTTATGTGCAGTATTAGATAAAACTGTTACTCCTATGGGTAGTCGTATGATGAAACGTTGGCTACATGCGCCCTTGCGTAACATTTCAATTATTAAAGAACGACAAGATTCTATCCAAGAATTGGAGTTGCTTGTTGATGGTTTACAACCATTATTATCTCAAATAAGTGATTTAGAACGTATTATATCACGTCTCGCATTACGTAAATCACGTCCACATGATTTAACACGTATGAGAAATGCTTTTAAGCATTTACCAAAAATAAATGATATGCTTATAAATGTTACTGCAAAATTACTTATTAGATTACGTAATCAAATAGGAGATTTTAGCGAATTATATATATTACTTAAAAATGCAATAAATCAATGTCCACCGGTTTTAATACGTGATGGAGGTGTAATTGCAGAAGGATATAATGCTGAACTTGATGAATGGCGTGCATTAGCTCAAGGCGCAAATAATTATATTAAACAACTAGAAATTCAGGAACAAAAAAATTTAGGTATAGATACATTAAAAATTAATTTTAATGCTATACATGGTTATTATATACAAATAAATCGTAGTCAAAGTCACTTAGTACCAATTCATTATACACGCAAGCAAACATTAAAAAATGTAGAACGTTATATCATACCTGAATTAAAAACATATGAAGATAAAATTTTTGTTGCAAAGAATAAAGCACTAGAAATAGAAAAACATTTATATGAAGAGCTATTAGAACATTTATTACTTCATCTTGAAATCCTACAATTAAGTTCTTCATCACTAGCTGAAATTGATGTATTAACAAATTTAGCTGAACGAGCTGTGACTCTTAATTACTGCAGGCCAATATTACAGGAGGATAGTGCTATTTGTATAACCGCTGGACGCCATCCAGTGATTGAGCTTGCTCTTAAGGAACAACCTTTTATTACTAATTCATTTGTAAGCTCAGCACAGCATAGAATGTTTATTATTACTGGTCCTAATATGGGTGGTAAAAGCACTTATATGCGTCAAACGGCTTTAATTGTATTAATGGCTCTGATCGGAAGTTATGTTCCTGCAGAAAAAACACGGATTAGCCCAATTGATCGTATTTTTACACGTATTGGAGCTGCCGATGATGTATCATCTGGACGTTCAACGTTTATGGTTGAAATGATAGAAACAGCTAATATTCTTCATAATGCAACTAAAAATAGCTTAATATTAGTAGATGAAATAGGAAGAGGTACTTCTACTTTTGATGGTTTATCATTAGCTTGGGCATGCGCAGAAGAATTAGCAAATCGTATTCAAGCTATAACACTTTTTGCTACTCATTATTTTGAGTTAACAAAATTACCTCAAAAAATAAAGAATATAATTAATATCCATTTCAATGCCGTGGAATACGAAGATACTATTAATTTTATGCATAGTATACAACAGGGAGCAATAAGTAAAAGTTATGGTGTAGAAGTTGCAATAATGGCTGGATTTCCAAAAGAAGTTATTATAAATGCCAGGATTAAATTAAAAGAGTTAGAAACTCAATCATTTAATACTTGTATATTCAAGAATATAATGGATTTAAAATCTTTTCCATTATTCATGGATAATTCAAAAATTCTTGAAGAAATCAAATCTGTAGAACCAGATTATTTAACTCCTCATCAAGCATTAGAATGGATTTATCATTTAAAATCTATTATATGAATTATATATTATATAATATCGATAATGTTAATAAACAAAGAAGGTGATCTAAGATCACCTTCTTTGTTTATTAACATTATTCTTGGAATAATGCTTCAATATTTAATCCTTGAGTTTGCAAAATTTCCCGTAATCGACGCAAACCATCAACTTGTATCTGGCGAACTCGTTCACGAGTTAAACCAATTTCTCGTCCTACATCTTCTAACGTAGCAGCTTCATAACCTAATAAACCAAAACGACGCGCTAATACTTCACGTTGCTTGGAATTTAATTCGAATAACCATTTAACAATGCTCTGTTTTATATCATCATCCTGAGTTGTATCCTCTGGACCATTATCTTTTTCATCCGCTAAAATATCTAACAAAGCTTTATCACAATCAGTACCGAATGGTGTATCGACAGATGTAACACGTTCATTAAGACGAAACATACGGCTTACGTCATTAACTGGTTTATCTAATTGCTCAGCTATTTCTTCAGCACTTGGCTCATGATCAAGTTTATGTGAAAGCTCACGTGCAGTACGTAAATAAACATTTAACTCTTTCACTACATGAATAGGCAATCGAATAGTACGTGTTTGATTCATTATAGCACGTTCAATAGTTTGACGAATCCACCAAGTAGCGTAAGTTGAAAAACGAAAACCTCTTTCAGGATCAAACTTTTCTACAGTACGAATCAAACCAAGATTGCCTTCTTCAATTAAATCTAATAATGCTAAACCACGATTACTATAACGACGAGCAATTTTTACAACTAAACGTAGATTACTTTCAATCATTCGACATCGAGAAGGAAGATCTCCTCGTAACGCACGTCGTGCAAAAAATATTTCTTCTTCTGCAGTTAATAATGGAGAATAACCAATTTCACCAAGATAGAGCTGTGTTGCATCTAAAATACGTTGTGTCATACTATGAGATAGTAACTCTTCTTCTCCTTCCATTAATTCGTTACTACTCAATTTATTTGCACTAAAAACTTCTTCTTTAGTAAAAAGGTCATCTATTTTTTCTTCAAATTCTGCATTATATAACTCGTTAACTTTTAGTATATCCTGTTCCATAAGTGGATCCTACCCCTGATTCAAGGGAAGAACACCAAGGTTCTGCCGAATTATCTTATCTTTGCGCTAAATAACGCAAAGGATTTACAGATTTACCCTTGTAACGAATTTCAAAGTGCAATCTTACTGAATTAGTTCCAGTTCTACCCATAGTAGCAATTTTTTGTCCAGCTTTAACTTTTTGTTGTTCCCAGACTAATATAGTATCGTTATGAGCATAGGCACTTAAATAATTATTATCATGTTTTATGATAATTAAATTACCATATCCTCTAAGTGCATTGCCTGCATATACTACCTTTCCTAATGCAGTAGCAACAATAGGTTGTCCATATAAACCAGCAATATCAATCCCTTTATTTCCTCCTTCCGTAAGAGAAAAATTATTAATTATTTTTCCATTAGTTGGCCAATACCAATTAGTCATTATTTTTTTACTATTTATAAAATGATTACTTTTAAAGGGCATAGCAAAAGATGAAATATTTGTTATTGCATGTAATTTCTCTTTTGAAGGAAGATTTTTTTTACTGAATTGATTAATTGAAATATTAGAGTTTGTAATCAAAGGTTGTTGTACAACAGCACTTAACTTAATATTCATCGAATTATGCAAAGTAAACAAGTTATTACATGTTATGTTCTTTTTAACAGTTACACCAAGAGTAATGCTATTATTATACATAACTAAATTACAGTTATCTAGAATATTACGTTTGTTGCTGTTAATGATATTATGAGAAGTAGAAACACAACATGTAATATTATTCAATTTTTTTTTATTTAAAATGCCGATCATAGTATCGTTTTTTAATAAATTTAAATTATTAGCATTTAGTTTGTTAATTTTAGAATGCAAATTTTCATTAAAAACACAACTGATGAAATTGAAAGGTACTAATAAAAAAATTATTAGACGATACAATTGCAATAATTTACTTCCTATGCTCATTAAGCAACTTCTCTACTTCTAAAAGGTTTTAGTTTGCTTATAGCAAATGTACATAACACAAAAATTTAATGTGTTTTTATTTTTTTTTATCTATATAAAAATATTTAGCTAAAGTTAAGCTAATTTCGTTAAATAACATACTTAATATTAAGTATGTTATTTATAAAATAAAACATTTTTAAAATGTTACTTTATTTTTTTAGTTATTATCATATTAAATATAATTTCTTGTAGTAGATACAGCATATATCATAAAAACTATATATGAATTTTAAAATAATTATGTATTTAATACATTGATTTTTATAATTAAAACTATATTTAGAATTTATTACTTTAATTAATTACAATAAATAGTGTTTAATTAAATATACTTTAATATATAAATCTAAACTATTTGATTAATTTCAATTTTTTAAAATTAAAGATAATAAACTTATAAAGTTATATATATAATTCATTATACCTAATTTGAATTTTTCATCAATAATGCAACAGCCTCACAAGCAATGCCTTGGCCACGTCCAATAAAACCTAACTTTTCAGTAGTAGTTGCTTTAATATTAATGTTATCTATTCTACAGTTCAAGTCTTTAGAGATCTTAATGCACATTTGAGGAAAATATTGCAGCATTTTTGGTTTTTGAGCAATGATAGTAATATCAATATTACCTATACTATAATCATGATATTGAAGAATATTCCAAATTTGTCGCAATAAAATACGACTATCTACATTTTTGAATGCAGAGTTGGTATCAGGAAATAATCTACCTATATCTCCCATTGCAAGAGCGCCAAGAAGAGCATCAATTAATGCATGCAAAGCTACATCCCCATCAGAATGAGCAATAAAACCTTTCTCAAAAGGTATAAATACTCCTCCAATCACTAAGGGAGATTCAGAACCAAAAGCATGTACATCAAAACCATGACCAATACGTATCATTTAGATTTTAATTCTTCTGATTGAAAACGATTTAAATAGAAATTAGCTATTGCTAAATCTTCTGGTTCGGTTACTTTGATATTATCACGATGACTATTTATTAGTATAGGATTATAACCACAATATTCAATCGCTGCAGCCTCATCTGTAATTTTTGCACCTTCATTTAGTGCCTGTGTTAAGCACTTTTTTAATAAATCATAACGAAATAGTTGTGGTGTTAGTGCTTGCCATAAATCTTCACGAGCAATGGTATGTGAAATAGTATTTTGATTAGGATTACTACGTTTTATAGTATCATGTATTGGAATTGCTAAAATAGCACCTATTTTATTATACGATCTTATTGCTAATAAACGAGTTAAATCGTCTAAATGCACACAAGGACGTACTCCATCATGCACTAATACCCACTCACACTTCTCCATCATTTTTAATCCTATTAGGACCGATTCTGCTCGTGTTGATCGACCCGTAACACGTAATATACGAGAATCTTTTGCAATTGCTAATTTATCAAACCACACATCATCTTTACTTAATACTACTACTGCTTTTTTGATTTTTGGATGCGAAAATAATCTTGTTATACTATGTTCCAATAAAGTATATTTGCCAACAGTTAGATACTGCTTTGGAAAAATGGATTGCATACGATTACCAATACCAGCAGCAGGTACTAATGCAATTACATCATTGTAATAATAGTAGGGAATAGCACTCATAATTTTTACTATATAATTTTATGGTTTTATTTAAGTTGATTTTTCTACTTTTTGACATAAAAAATTAGAAAAATCCCTTAGTTTTAATCATATCTAATTAATTGCATGTTACTTATTAAGTAATTTCATGAATTTTATTATTATGTCCATTAATTTCAGCTAATAATTGGCGATTAAAACTTTAAATTTAACGTTGTTCTATAGCAGCATATTTTTACTAATATAAATATACAAGCATAAATACCATTTTCACCGTACCATAGAGAATATTGAAGGTAAACCAAATAAAATATATAATAATGTAAGTTTAGACACTATATGTTGTATAAATTGTTAGATTAAAACTTTTAAGTTACAAGATAAAATAACTTGTTTATAAATTTTTATGAAAAATTTATTTCTATCTTATTTAAAAAAAACGAAATAAAATTTTTTATAAATAAATTAATAATACATTGTGTAAACGGAGATATATTTTAAAATAGTTAAATATAACAAATAAATAACGATAATAAAATGATTAAAGTATCAACATTACTAAATATTAATAACTAATTAAGTTATATTCAAGTAAATTTATTATCTTTGATTTTATTTAGTTTGTTACATAAAGTTTAATAATTAAAAATTAACCAAAGATACTGCTCATTTATTTAATTTGTAATTAAACCTCGATTACATAAAAATTGTAATAATTGATTAATTAATAAGGTAATATCTTGTTTACCATCAAGATGGATCTCTGGAGAATCTGGAATTTCATAAAAACTATCAATTCCAGTAAAATTCTTTATTTTACCATCACGTGCCTTTTTATATAATCCTTTTGGATCACGTGTTTCACATAATTCTAAAGGAGTATCTACAAATACTTCAATATATTGATTTTTTTCAAACAAATTGCGTACCATTTGACGTTCAGAACGATATGGTGATATTAAAGCGGTTAGTACTACTAATCCAGCATCAAGCATTAATTTTGCTACTTCTCCGATACGACGAATATTTTCTTTACGCTCATTATCTTGAAATCCTAAATCTTTACATAAACCGTATCTGACATTATCACCATCTAGCAAATAGGTACTTATGCTTCGTTGATATAATGCTTGTTCAAGGTAGCTTGCTAAAGTCGATTTACCCGAACCCGAAACACCAGTAAACCACAACAATATTCCTGGATGACCGTGTTTGTTCTCGCGTTCAGTACGTGTGATTAAATGCTTATGCCAAATCACATTTGTATCATAATTTTTCATTTTTTACCATTTAATAAATCACAAGCATTCCAATGAGGAAAATGACGACGTACCAATGCATTTAGTTCTTTTTCAAATTCACTATACGGATGAATATTTGGTCTACAAATATCAATATGTGGCTGAGCAATCATACCTGCTCCTGCTGTCACATTACTAAAACGATCGATAAAAATCATTCCACCAGTTATAGGATTTTGAGAATATTTCTCTAATATCATTGGTTCACTAAATGTCATTTTTATTAATCCAACATTATTTAAAAATAATTTATCAGTACTTACTGTTTTTAATGTATTGATTTCAGTTTGATAAATAATTTTTTCTATTCTACCTCTTGTTTTTTTACAAGCTATTTTAACTATATATTCTTGCCCACATTGTAATGGTATTTCTGACATCCATATTACATTAACAGTTGCAGACTGAACTATAGTTAAGTTTGATTTAATATCAACTATTAAATCACCACGACTAATATCAATTTCATCTTGTAACACTAAAGTAATTGTGTCATTAGCACTAGCTTCTTGTAAATCTCCATCAAAGGTTACAATACGAGAAATAGTAGATTCTACTCCAGAAGGTAAAATTTTTATACGTTGACCTACTTTGATTAAGCCAGAAGCCAAGGTACCAGAATAACCGCGAAAATTAGGATTTGGACGATTAACATATTGTACTGGAAATCGTATTGGTTGATTGTCAAAGACAAAATTGATATTTGCATTTTCTAATAAATTTAATAAGGTAGAACCTTGATACCACATCATAGATTTACTTGAAAATACAACATTATGGCCCTCTAAAGCCGATATAGGTATGAAATTAATTTCCAAATTTTTAGGTAATAATACAGCAAAATTTAAATAATCTTGTTTTATTTGATTAAAAATTTCTTGTTTATATCCTACTAAGTCCATTTTATTTATAGCAACTATTAAGTGTTTAATTCCGATTAATGTGGAAATAAAACTATGACGTCGTGTTTGATCTAGCACACCTTTACAAGCATCAATCAATAAAATAGCTAAGTTACAAGTAGAAGCCCCACTCGCCATATTACGAGTATATTGTTGATGTCCAGGTGTATCAGCAATAATGAATTTACATTTATTAGTAGAAAAATAACGATAAGCTACATCAATTGTAATACCTTGTTCACGTTCAGCTTGTAATCCATCTACTAATAAAGCATAATCGATCTTATCACCTTGGGTGCCGTAACGTTTACTGTCGCTATATAATAATGATAGTTGATCATCATGAATCTGATTAGTATCATACAATAATCTACCGATTAATGTGCTCTTTCCATCATCAACACTTCCACACGTTAAAAAACGTACTAAACTTTTATGTTCTTGATTTAACAACCAAGTATCTATACCGCCTTGATTGGCAATCTGTTGAGCGATAGTATTATTCATTGATATTCCTTAAAAGTAACCCTGACGTTTTTTTAATTCCATGGATCCAGCTTGATCATGATCAATTATACGACCTTGACGTTCGCTTATGGTGCTAACTAACATTTCTTCAATAACTGCTGGTAATGTTTGTGCTTTAGATTCTACTGCACCAGTTAACGGCCAGCATCCTAAAGTTCTAAAACGAACCATACGTTGCTCTACTACTTCTTTTGGTCCTAACTTTATACGATCATCATCAATCATAATTAATATCCCATCACGCTCTAATACTGGACGTAATGCTGCTAAATATAATGGTACGATTTTAATACTTTCAAAAAAAATATATTGCCAAATATCTATTTCAGTCCAATTAGATAATGGGAAAACACGTATATTTTCTCCTTTATTAATTTGAGAATTATAATTATGCCATAGCTCAGGACGTTGATTTTTAGGATCCCAACGGTGAAAACGATCACGAAAAGAATAAATACGCTCTTTAGCTCGTGATTTTTCTTCATCACGCCGTGCTCCACCAAAAGCGGCATCAAAACCATATTTATTTAATGCTTGTTTCAAGCTCTCAGTTTTCATTAAATCTGTATAATTAGAGCCACCATGCGTAAATGGATTAATGCCTATTTTTAATCCTTCAGAATTGCGATGAATTATTAATTCAGCATTTATTTCTTTTATTGTATTATCACGAAATTCATACATTTCACGAAATTTCCAACCAGTATCAATATGCAATAACGGAAATGGTAATATACCTGGATAAAAAGCTTTACGCATTAAATGCAACATTACTGAAGAATCTTTACCGATAGAATATAACATGACTGGATTACTAAATTCAGCTGCTACTTCACGAATAATATAAATACTTTCTGCTTCTAATTGATGTAGATGAGTGAAACAATTATGAGCCATAATTCATCCTTTAAGTTAAATTAACAATAGCAGACTCATTAAATTGAGTAGAATCTGAATATTTAAACCAAGCTAGTTTTTTATGAAACTCTACTACTTTACCAATGACTAATAATATTGGTGTAGAAACATTTAACACTAACATTTCTAGTTGATGCAATTTGCCAATTAAAACCTTTTGATCTTTATATGTTCCTCGGCTAATTACTGCAATTGGTATGTCTGGATCTTTACCGTTTTTAATTAATTCAGTAGTAATTTCTGTTGCTTTTAACTTTCCCATGTATATGACTAAAGTATGCTCTAGACGCGCTATTAAAGACCAATCAATATTTTTTTTATCCATCATGCAATAATGACCAGTAATAAAAATAACGCTTTGAGAATAATCTCGATGAGTTAATGGAATCCCAGCATACGCAGTTACGCCTATAGCAGAAGTAATACCAGGCACTATTTGAAATGGGATACCAGCAATTTGGGCAGCTTGTAACTCTTCTGCTCCGCGACCAAAAATAAATGGATCACCACCTTTCAGACGTACCACTCGTTTTCCTTGTTGAGCTAACTTTATTAATAATTGATTAATTTTATCTTGTTGAATAGATGCTTTTCCAGGACGTTTACCAACACAAATACGTTCTGCATCACTACGAACTAGTTGTAAAACTTCATTACTTACTAGATAATCATAAAGTACTACATCGGCTAATTGCATTAATTGTAAACCTCGTATTGTTAACAAACCACTATCACCTGGACCAGCACCAATTAATATAATTTCACCTTGATTACAGTTATGGTTCTTTAGTTCATAGTCTAATATACGATTAGCTTCTTTAATATTACCTTTAGTTATTTGAGATGGAAAAAGACCATTAAAGATCCGTTCCCAAAAATGGCGGCGTTCTGAGATTGTTTGATAATGCTGCTTTACTTTATCTCTCCATTTACCGGCTATCTCAGCTATTTTACCTATGTTATTAGGTAGCAGAGCTTCAAGTTTTTCACGCAATAGACGAACTAACATTGGTGCAGTACCACTCGAAGATATAGCTAGTATTAGAGGATATCGATCAACAATGGCAGGAAAAATAAAACTACATTTTGATTGTCTATCGATAACATTAATAAGTTTATGTCGAGCATTAGCAGCTTCAAAAATTTGACTGTTTAGTTTTTCATTGTTAGTAGCAGCAACGACAAGGAAAACATCATCCAATTGCATTGGGCTAAAATCATAAGATATCCATGTAATATTATTAATATTCAGCAAATCTTGCATCGTCTTCCCAAGATTATTTGCAACTACTCTTATATTTGCACCTGCACGATGCAATAATTTAATTTTTCGTGCTGCAATGTCGCCACCACCGATCACCAGAACTGTACGATTGTTAACATCAGCGAAAATAGGTAAATAGTTCACTTTAATCTTGATATTTTCTAAGAAATGGATAGAACTAATATATGTTCTTTTTTTTTAATAGATGAAATTATCTATTGGAACATATAATTACTGAATAATATAATTCATTAATTATAATGAGATGGATTCAAGCTGAATGATATAAATATTTCAAATAAAAATGAAGAATAAATTCTTAAATGTATACAATGCAATTAAATTCATTTAAGAAAATTGTAATTGACATAAAATATGTAGTGTTTATATGGATATAAAAATAATTAATTAATTAATTATTTCTTAAATATATTTTGTGATATATATAATGTAATTTAATATAGATTAGTAATTTATGTATATTAAAGTAGTTCTATACATAAATAGAGTCAAGCAAAAGAATTAATGATTTTAATTACGTTAGCAACTATTATATTTCATGTAATCCACATTCTCTTTTTAATCCAAAAAATCGAGTTTCTTCTTCGCTCATACCTGGTTTCCACTTTTGGGTAGTATGGATATCTCCAACTGATACATATCCTTCTTTCCACAATGGATGATATTTAAGTTCATATTGTTTTAAATAATGATGTATTTTATGATTATTCCAATCAATTATAGGTAAAACTTTAAATAAACCATGTTGAATATCAAGTATTGGTAAATTTGCACGACTATCGGATTGATTGTGACGAAGACCAGCTAACCAAGTTTGTGCTTCTAACCTTTTTAATGCTCTCTTCATTGGTTCTACTTTATTAATTTGATTATATTTTTCAATACCTTTAATCCCTTGTTCCCATAATTTACCATAACGTACTTCTTGCCATGCCGGAGAAATCTTTGCGCTAAAAACATATAAATTAAGATTGAGTTTATATGTTAACTCATCAATAAAATTATATGTTTCAGGAAACAGATAACCAGTATCAATAAGAATAACAGGAATATTTGGTTTCTGTTGGGTGACCATATGTAATAAAACAGCAGATTGAATACCAAAACTAGAAGATAAAACCAATTGTTCTGGTAAGTTTATAAAAGACCAATGAATACGTTCTTCAGCAGTATATTTTCCTAATTTAATATTTAGTTCCCTTAACGCTAAAGTACGATCAAATTTTGTTAAACTTTTAAGAACTGAACAATTAAGTTTGTCCATGTTAATTATTATTCCCAAAAATCAATGATAGGATTTAGAATAGGTTTGACGATACCTGTTCGTATGACGAAATCGCCAAATTGTTCATGTCCATTACGACCTTCTTTCCAAGAAGCTATTAACTTATCTATTAAAGTTATTATCTCTTCTATTGTTAAATTTTCACGAAACAAACGAGGTATCCTAGTCCCGATATGATTACCACCTATATACATATTATAACGACCTGGAGATTTACCTATCAATCCCAATTCAGCTAATAAAGCTCTAGCACAACCATTAGGACAACCACTTACACGTAATATAATATACTCTTCATCCATACCATACTTATGCATAATTTGTTCGATTTTACTAACAAAAAATGGTAGAAAGCGTTCTGCCTCAGCCATTGCTAATGGACAAGTAGGAAATGCTACACAAGCCATAGAATTTACACGTTGCAGTGAAACTTCATTCATTAACCCATGTTGTCTAGCAATATTTTCGATTTTTGATTTTTGCTTTTCTGATACATTAGATATAATCAAATTTTGATTAGCACTTAATCTAAAGTGACCAGTATGAATTTTAGCAATGTTAGCAACACCACTTTTTATAAAACTTCTAGGATAATCAATTAAACGACCATTCTCAATAAATAAAGTTAGATGCCATTTGTTATCTATACCTTGAATCCATCCAATATGATCACTGCGTGTAGTTAATTCATATGGATGAATTGTTTTAAATTCTATTTTTGCACGTTTTTCTACTTCAGATTTGAATTGTTCAATACCTACACGCTCTAAAGTATATTTAGTTTTAGCATTGTTGCGATCAATGCGATTACCCCAATCTCGTTGTGTAGTAATTACTGCTTTAGCAACATCAAGAATTTTATGAACTGGTAAAAATCCAAATTCACTAGCTGTACGAGCATAAGTAAATTTTTTACCATGTTCAATTGATAATCCGCCACCTACTAATAAATTAAAACCAATTAACTTTCCTTCAGATGCAATAGCTATAAAACTGAGGTCATTTGCATGTAAATCAACATCATTATACGGTGGTATCACTATAGCTGTTTTAAATTTACGAGGTAAATAGGTTTCACCTAAAATAGGTTCTTGATCTATGATATTGTCTTTGTTCTTTTCATCTAACCAAATTTCAGCATATGCTCGTGTCTGTGGTAATAAATATTCAGAAAGCTTTTTTGCCCATCTATATGCTTCATAATATATTTCCGATTCTACTGCATTTGACGTACATAATACATTGCGATTTACATCATGAGCAGTTGCTAATGCATCCAATCCTACTTTATGTAATATTTGATGTGATAATTTTATATTTTTTTTTAGTATTCCATGAATTTGAAACGTTTGACGATTTGTTAAACGTATACTACCATAGAGAGTTTTTTCAGTAGCAAATCTATCAATTGCTAACCATTGTGTCGGAGTAATCATACCTCCTGGTAAACGACAACGAAGCATCATTGCATAACGAGGTTCAAGTTTTTGAGCAATTCTTTCGATGCGGATATCTCGGTCATCCTGCTGATACATACCATGAAAACGAATTAAAAAATAATTATCACCGATGAAACCTCCTGTTAGATGATTCTCTAGATCTTCAAGGATCGTACCACGTAAATAATTACTTTGTTTTTTTAAACGTTCTGCATCAGATAGTTTTCCTTCAATTCTTAAAACTCGAAAATTCTTTTTGTTCATTAATAAATATCTCGCTGATAACGACGTTCAAGACGTAAATTACTTAAAAAAACATCTGCTGTATCATAATCCATATTACCACAGGTGCTTATTACATCCAGTAATGCTTGTTCAACATTTTTTGCCATACGATTAGCATCACCACAAACGTAAAGATAGGCTCCTTTTTTAATCCAATACCATAGTTCTGAACTTTTTTCACGAATTTTATCTTGTACATAAATTTTTTCTTTTTGGTCTCGTGACCAAGCAAGATCAATATTCGTTAATACATTATCTTTTACATATTTTTGCCATTCAACTTGATAAAGAAAATCTTCCGTAAAATACGGATTACCAAAAAATAACCAATTTTGACTTTTGACATTATTCATATTACGTTCCTGCATAAAAGCACGAAATGGCGCAATACCTGTACCTGCAGCGATCATAATAATAGGAGAATGGATATCATCTGGTAAACGAAAATTATGATTTTTTTCAACAAAAATACGAATTTCACTATTTTCTTTTGTTTTAGCTAACCAAGTCGATGCTCCTCCACCACGTATATATCCATTGATTTTATATCGTACTACTCCAACAGTGATGTGTACTTCTGTTTTATTCTCCATTTGAGATGATGAAATAGAATACAAACGAGGTGTTAATGGACGTAAAAAGCTAATTAATTGTTCGGTATTTAAATTTATAGTATTTTGCCTAATCATATCAATAATAGGTAAACACTTAATATATTCTTGCAATTTAGATGTATTATTAACTAATTCTAGAAGAAATTTACTTTTTGAAATCATGGCATATTTTTTAACAATTTGTGGAGTATTAACTGTTAATTCAAAATGTTTTTGTAATGCATCTAGCAATGATAAATTTTCACCGCCAACATTAATGAGCTGATTATCTTTTAAACCTACTAAAGATATTAATTCTTGCACTAAATCTAAATCATTTTCATACCAGACACCTAATGCATCTCCAGGTTGATAATATAAGTTTGTATTACTTATATCAATTTCTATATGGCGTATATCTTTATCAGAATTATGACCAGTAATTTTTTGATTTATTAAAACCTTAGCAGTTAATGGATTTTCTTTAGTAAATTGTTCTTTAACATTGTGATTATTTTTAATATTACTAATAATATTATTGTTAGTTAAAGAAGATTGAACAGATGAATGAACTAATATTTTTGTTTTTAGTATTTGTATAATTTCTTGACGCCAGATTTGAGCCTGTTCATGATAATCAATATCAGCATCAACACGTTTTAATAAACGTTCTCCTCCTAGTTCAGCAAGACGTCTATCAAAATCTTTAGCTGTTTGGCTGAAAAATTCATATGAATGATCACCTAGACCAAATATGGCAAAAGAAATTTTTTGGCATTTTGGTGCTTTTTCTGACATTAAAAATTTATATAAGGCTAGTGCTTCCTCTGGAGGTTCACCTTCACCATAGGTGGAGGTAATTATAATTAATAATTTTTCTTGATCAATTTTTTTAAAATTATAATTACCTGCATTAATTAAATTAACATTCAATTTAGCTTCTATTAGTTCATTATTTAGTTGCTCCGCTAAACGACGTGCATTACCCGTTTGAGAAGAAGAAATTAATGTAATAACCGGTGATTCTGAAGAGACTATTTCTGTTTTAGTAACAGAATTAGAATTCTGCTTAATAGCAATTCCCCAAAAATAACCAGAAAGCCATATTAATTGATTAGTATCTAAATCTGAGATAATTTCCTGTAATTGAATCAGTTGCTCTGATTTAAATGGAAACAATAAATTTTCAGATAACGGAGTTGTCATTATATTAATAACTCTGAAATTAAAAATCTGAATACTCACTCATTGAAGAGGATTAGATTACCTAAGTAATTATTAACAATTAAATAAAACTTAGAACTAATCAATAACTAAAATGCATAGAAGATTATTTTTTTAATAAAAATCAATTAATAATATAATGAATTTTGATGTTAATTAAAATATAAATATATATATTTATATTTAGCAGATGTAAAATATATATATTTAAGTTAAAATTTATTAATTTTTAAAATTAGGAGAATTATTATACTAATGTTTAGTACAGTATTTAAAGATTTTCGATTTGAAGCAGCTCACTTATTACCTTATGTACCAGAAAAACATAAATGTGGTCGTTTACATGGACATTCATTCAGATTACGTTTAGAAATTACTAAGGCAATAAATATCCATACTGGATGGGTAATGGATTTTGCTGAAATAACAGCTAAATTTAAGCCAATTTATAATCAATTAGATCATCATTATCTTAATGAAATTCCAGGTCTAGAAAATCCAACTAGTGAAATATTAGCCAAATGGATTTGGTATAAGGTAAAACCTATTTTACCAGAACTTAGCTCTGTGATAATTAAAGAAACCTGTACAGTTGGTTGTATCTATCGTGGAGATCAAACTATTATATAATAGTGTTATACATTTAGTTTAATTTTTATATATTTTAGTTTATTCATTTTAATATTTGATTTTTTAAAAAACTATAATTAATTGATATAAATGAAATAAATTTAATTACACTCAATTTATTAAGTTATCTTATATTAAGATATTTGTGTGTTTGCATTGAAAAGCGCCAATTGCGAGCAATACAGGTTTTAATACATAAATGAGTTGCAATATTACTACAACTAACTGGCTGTAATGTTATTACACGTTGTTTTGTATCCTGCAATTTTGATAATAATAAATCTAGTGATTTAACATCGCGTAAACGAGCTACCAAATGTTTAATTTCATCTGCACGTTTTAATGTCTGCATTACAACATGATAGCCACCTTTCACATTTGTTTTGGGAGATACGGTTACCCAACTATTTTCAGAACAATATAATTCGTATGTACCACTAGTTTCAATTTGACATTGTAAACCTATTGTTTCTAATGAATAAGTTAAAGGACGTAAGTCATATATTGCTGGCTCGCCACCAGTAATAACAACATGACGTGCAGTCCATTTTTTAGACTGAATAAATGTAACTAACATTTTAGGAGTAGCAATACTCCAACTACTATTGCTTATATTTTTGGATAAGATATTATCTATTGTTGTATTATGATTTACTGATATATTCCAAGTATACTTAGTGTCACACCAACTACATCCTACTGGGCACCCTTGTAAACGAATAAATAACGCTGGAGTACCCATGTAAAATCCTTCTCCTTGCAATGTTTGAAATATCTCATTAATTGGGTAAAACATTTTACTTATATCCACAATTTAATCATTATTTTTTAATACTACTAATAAAAAATAGTATTTATTTTGAATAAGATTTATTAATGACTTATTAAATTTGATTTTTTATTTCTTTCAAACCATTAAATAATGCTTTACTACCTAGTTTTTCTTCAATACGAATTAATTGATTATATTTGGCAATTCGTTCAGAACGGCTCATAGAACCTGTTTTAATTTGACCAGCTGCAGTACCTACCGCTAAATCGGCAATAGTTGCATCTTCTGTTTCTCCTGAGCGATGTGAGATTACTGTGGTATATCCTGCATTTTTAGCTATTTTTATAGTTTCTAAAGTTTCACTTAAAGAACCAATCTGGTTTAATTTAATTAAAATAGAATTAGCAACACCTTGTTCAATTCCTTTCTTTAAGATGTTAGGATTAGTGACAAATAAATCATCACCCACTAATTGAAGTTTTTGTCCTAATTTTTTAGTTTGATATATAAATCCTTCCCAATCAGATTCATCTAAACCATCTTCAATAGAAATAATTGGATATTGTTTAGTTAGAGATTCTAAAAAATTCGTAAACTCTTTATAGTTAAAATACTGTTCTATTTCACCTTTTAGTATATATTTATGATCATGATATAATTCAGATGCTGCGCAATCTATTGCGAAAGTGATATCTTTACCTAATTTATAACCTGCTACTTCTACGGCTTCACTAATCATCTTGAATGCTTCAGAATTAGAAGATAAATTTGGTGCATAACCACCTTCATCTCCCACTGCTGTATTCAAACCTTTATTTTTTAATATATTTGCTAAGTGATGAAAAATTTCAGCTCCCATTCTAATAGCTTCTTTCATCGTTCTTGCACCAATTGGTTGAATCATAAATTCTTGAATATCTAAATTATTATTAGCATGTTTACCACCATTAATAATATTAATCATTGGTAAGGGCATAGAATATTTACCATAGCTACCATTGAGCTCAGCTATATATGCGTATAAAGGTAGTCGTTTAGAAGCTGCTGCTGCTTTAGCACTTGCTAAGGAAACTGATAAAATAGCATTTGCACCTAATTTTGATTTATTATGAGTGCCATCCAATTCAATCATCAGTTGATCAATTTTAAATTGATCTTCATTATCTTCTCCAATTAACAAATCAGCTATAGGACCATTTACAGAATTAACTGCTTTTAAAACACCTTTGCCTAAAAAACGCAATTTATCATTATCACGCAATTCCAAGGCTTCATAAGATCCAGTGGAAAGTCCAGAAGGAATAGCAGCAAGACCAATAAACCCTCCTTCTAAATGTACTTCTGCTTCAACTGTGGGATTGCCACGAGAATCAATAATTTCACGACCAATAATTTTTATAATTTTAGACATTCAAATTTCCTTAGTACTAATTAATAATCTCCAAGATTTAACTATTATATCAATAGTATATATTAATAATACAAATATATAATTGTTAATTATCATTTCTGATATTCTTGTGCAGCTTTAATAAAGCTAGTGAAAAGAGGATGTCCATCACGAGGAGTTGAAGTAAATTCTGGATGAAATTGACAAGCTATAAACCATGGGTGATTAGGAAGTTCAATAATTTCAATTAATTGCTTATTATGAGAAAATCCAGTAATACATAACCCTAATTTTTCCATCGGTTCAAGCAAACAACTATTTATTTCATAACGATGTCGATGACGTTCAATAATAACATCAGAACCGTATAATCTAAAAACTTTACTATCTGGTGTTAAAAAACATTTTTGACTACCCAAACGCATGCTAGCACCAAAAATAGTATGTGTATTTCTTTGATTTATATTACCATCCTCATCACGCCACTCAGTTATTAAAGCTACTACTGGATATCTACAATTAGGTATAAATTCTGTTGAATTTGCTCCTTCCATTCCTGCAACATTCCGCGCAAATTCTATTAAAGCAGCTTGCATGCCAAGGCAAATACCTAGATAGGGTATACGATTTTCACGAACATATTGTACAGTTAATATTTTTCCTTCAACTCCTCTGTAGCCAAAGCCACCTGGAATTAAAATCGCATCTAAATCTTTTAATAATTCAATACCTTGAATTTCAATATGTTGAGAATCAATTAATCTTATATTTACAGTTAATCGATTTTTTAAACCACCATGTTTAAGTGCTTCAATCACCGATTTATATGCATCTGGAAACTCGACATATTTACCAACTATACCGATCGTTACTTCACCATCGGTATTAGATTCTTCATAAATTACTTGCTCCCAATCTGATAAATTTGCTTCAGGTACATCAAGATTAAAACGTTGACATATATAATCATCTAAACCCTGAGATTTCAGTAATGATGGAATTTTATATATAGAGTCTATATCTTTTAAAGAAATAACTGCTTTTCCAGGAACATTACAGAATAATGCAATTTTTTCTCGTTCATGTATTGGGACTAAATTTACGGAACGACAAATTAAGATATCTGGTTGAATACCAATTGATAATAACTCTTTTACTGAATGTTGAGTAGGTTTAGTTTTTATTTCTCCTGTAGCAGTAATATAAGGAACTAATGTTAAATGTACATACATCGTATGTTCACGGCCAATATCAATAGCTATTTGTCTAATGGCTTCAAGAAATGGCAATGATTCTATATCTCCCACAGTACCACCAATTTCTATTAAAACAATAGAATAACCATTGCCTCCAGTAATAATATGTTCTTTAATAGTATTAGTAATATGAGGAATAACTTGAATAGTAGCTCCTAAATAATCTCCACGACGTTCTTTATATAAAACTTCTGAATAAATTCTACCAGTAGTAAAATTATTAAAACGAGACATTTTAGTACGAATAAACCTCTCGTAATGACCTAAATCTAGATCAGTTTCAGCTCCATCATCAGTAACAAAAACTTCACCATGTTGTGTGGGATTCATAGTACCCGGATCAACATTTATGTAAGGATCTAGTTTGATAATGGTTACTTTTAAGCCACGTGCTTCGAGTATAGCTGCGAGTGAAGCTGTAGCAATACCTTTACCCAAAGAAGAAACAACACCGCCTGTTACAAAAATATAACGTGTCATCATAAAATTTATTTAATTTAATGATAATGAATAATTAAGCTTAGGAAAGAATTTACTAAAAATAAGTATAAGATTAAAATCTTTAATAAAATTCTCTAATTAAATAAACATCAAAATTTAATTTATTAAATTAGATAATTTTTATTATGTTAGCAATAATTATAGATTATTAGCTATGTTAAATAAAAACAAACAGCAATTAATAATTAATTAATTATATGTTAGAGAACATAAAATTTACTTAGTAAGTTTAAGTATATATCAATAAGTTATAAAGAAACAATTTAAATAATATCAAATATCTGAGTCAACTACACTAAAATATAGTCAATTATTTGATTATGTTAAATATCAATTTTCACAGCAATAATAGTTAATTTATTCCGTATATCACTATTAATAAAAACATCAATTACATTATTTTTTAACCATTTAACAATGGATGAATAATTATATCTTTTACTAAAATAGTATGTTTTTTCGTTATTATTTGAATAACATGATGACTATATATCTCGTGGCTATGTACTGTAAAATTTACACTATCATTATTAGCAATTGGTTGGTAACTACTACTATTTAAAATATAGTACAATAAACTTTCTTTACGCTTTAACATTATAAATAAATGTAAATTTAAAACCAATTGAAGCAATATTGTATGTTCTTTACTTTCTGAATGCAGTTTACTAAACTCGAGTAATAGAAAATTTACTATTTGATTATTAGGAACACTGCATCGGCTATTCATAGTTAATAACATATTTTGTGAATTAATCTTATATGTTAATATTAACATTTTTTCTGCTTTATTTATAGCAATAGTTAAATTATTTAACCTTTTATCAAAAATAAAATATTTTATTAAAATAAAAATATCAAATGCATGCATACAAAACCATATTTTAATTTTTAAGGATTCTCTATTAGAGTCAATGTAATATAAATTTGTATTTATACACTCAACAATAAAGTTGATTTTTTTTTGAGTTGTAAATTTTATTAATTTATCTATTTTAGATAATGAACCAAATCGTACAATATAACCATTTATTATACTATCAATATAACGATGTTCAATATAACTATAAGTATAATATATAAGATTGACGAATGTTAAGTTAGATAAAAATCTAACTATTTTTAGTTTAACATTTAAGACATGAATTAAATTCTTAAAAATTTGAATATTTATTCTATTAAAAACATCATTATATATGAATTTATTTTGTTGCCAAATAAATAAATTACTTAAACAATTAATATTGAATTCATATCCAATAGCACGTGTATTTCTCAAAATTAAATTTTCTTTATATTTCCAATGTGCAGCAACACCTAATTCAGCATTTTCATGCATATGATATGTACGAATTTGGACCTCTATTATTTTTCCATATGGTCCTAAGATGACAGTGTGAATTGATTGATATCCGTTTAATTTTGGATTGGCAATATAATCATCGAATTCACTAGGCAGATGATAGTAAAGTGTATGCACAGTACTTAACGCACCATAACAATCCTGTATGCGATTAGCCACAATACGTACAGCAGATAAATCAAAAATTTCATTAAAATTCAATGATTTTCTCTTCATTTTGCGCCATATACTGTAAATATGTTTAGGACGACCATATACTTTTGCATATACCCCTTCTTTATGCATTTCTCTACGTAAATTTTTAACAAATTGTTTTACATAATGTTCACGATCAATCCGTCGTTCATGTAGGAGATTAGCAATTTTTCTATATTCATCTGGATATAAATAACGGAAACAATAATCTTCTAATTGCCATTTCAGTGTTCTAATATCTAATCGATTTGCTAGTATAGCATGAATATTAATAGTTGCTTTATTAGCTAATATCTTCTTATTTTCTGATGTTTTTTCCATTGATCCTAAATAAGTAATTCTTTCAGTTAATTTAATTACTATACACCTAAGATCTTCTATCATTCCTAATAATAAGTGCCACATATTATCAAATTCTTCTGAAGTAATATGATTATTATAAATTATTGTCAAATGACAAATATTAATAGTCTTTTGAACAGCATGAACTAAAAAAATAATAGCTTTACAAAAAAATTGCTCTAATTTTAAGTCGGATGAACATACGTTTTCAGTAACATAATATTTATAAGTATCTATCAGTCATTGGTGAGTTTCAAACTTGTTAATGTTTAAACAACAAGATGTTGACTAAGAACAAATTTATTTACTTGATTAAAATATATGCTATTAAGTGCAATCATTCTTCATCCTATAATATAAGTATATTTAGTACCTCAACTGTTTCATTGTGTATCTTAAGCATTTATTTCTTACCTATTAAAGAATACATTATTTGTAAGATTATGATTTACAATCATAGATAACTTAATAATTATTTACCACTTTTAATGTTATATCAATAATATGCATAGAAGTAAATGTTTTGTACACATATTAATTTATATTGTATTTATAATACCTGAAATGATTAATTACAAAATATATATATTTTTGTAATAATTTAAAATTAAGATTAATAATTTTAAATTATTTAGCAAACTATATATTTTATGTTTAAGTTAATTTGAAATATAAACTCATAATATGTTTAATATTATAAATAAATATTCTTAATTTTGATTGATTTTTAAAGAAAATTAATAGTAATTTAATTAAGAAATTTATATAAATTATACTATTAAATTTATCCATTAAAATTATATATATAATAAGTACAATTATATATTAAAATTATGATTTTTGATAATTTATATGTTATAATATATAAATGTTTAATTAGAAATTTGATTAGATATCATAGATATTAATAAGAACTTAATGTGTGATTAATAATCATATATTATTTATATTGAATTAAGAAATTAATTAATTTTCAAAATTATATTCAACTAATCTAATATATTAACTAATAAAAGTATTAAAAATTAAATGTTAAATAAAATTAGTTAAATATATTTATAAGTATTGTATAGAAGGTATATTCTACAAAAATATTATTTATATAAATAATAAAAGATTATTTAATCAATATTTTTTTTAAAGTATGTGATACTGCTAAAAAACCAAATGTTGCAGTTACCATGGTAACTGTACCAAATCCCGATCTACAATCTAACCGTTTCGGGCCATCTAATTTAGGATAAATTGTTTTCTCAGTTGAAAAAACACAGTCGATACCTAATTTATTTTTATTAACTTTTGAAATGCTAAATTTAGCCTTTAACTTATTACGCAAACAGGCTATCAATGGATCTTGAAAAGTATTCATTAAATCATCAATCTTAATTTGTGTAGGATCAATTTTTCCACCTGCACCTCCAATAGTAACTAGAGGAATTTTATTAAGATAACAATAAGAAATTATAAAAGCTTTTACTTCTATATTATCAATTGCATCAATTATATAGTTATATCCAACAGATAATAATTCAGGCGCATTATTTGGAGTAATAAACTTATTAATACATATAACATTACATTCTGGATTAATATCCATAATACGTTCTGCCATTACTTCAACTTTTTCTTTGCCTATCTTATGCTGTAATACTTGCACTTGTCGATTTGTATTGCTTATACAAATATCATCCATATCGATCAAGGTAATTTTACCAATACCTGTACGAACTAAAGCTTCCACTACCCAAGAACCAACTCCACCAATACCAATTACACAAAAATGTGCATTAGCAAAATATTGTAGAGAATCTTCTCCATATAAACGAGAGACGCCATTAAAACGTTGCCACCAAGCATTACTGACCACTTATACACTAAACCTTAATGTAATAATTATCAAATTAATATCTAAATGTTAGAGCGATATTGAGCATAATCAAATAAACCTCTAAAATTTAAATATAAAGTATATTATAAAAAAAAATATTATTTATTTTAATATAGCACATATATATAAACTGTTTATTTTAATTCTATATTAATATTATTTAGTAGCATATATATAAATATATTATCTATTTTAATTTAAATAGATAATCTTTAAAAAATTAATATAATCATTCTTCATAAATAAAGTAATTACGACCTACAATATGTATTGAAAATCAGTATATTATTTAATAATAGATTTTTAATTATTTTGTTAAAATTTTTTACATTTATTAATCTTCTTTGAAGCTCATATTACAATTTTTGATTGTAACTTAATTTATTTGTATTTATTTACAATATAATTTTCATTAAAAATAATTAAATATTATAATAATTAATCTTGTCAAGATTGAACAATTGGTAATTTAGATAAATATCTAACAAGAAGTTATTATAAATATTAGTATATTTATAATAAAACAAAAATAATAAAATTTATTATATTGTTATTCCTATCATATATAAATAATAATTTAAAAAATGGATAATAGTAGCATTGTTCCCTATCACTAATAGTTAGTTAACATATATAACATAATTATATATAACTTAAATAAGTTTATATTATATGCAAATAGCATTGACGCTAACAAGTACAAAAGTTAAATAAACAATACTAAATCAATTTATCAAAATTTGATCTGTATTGAATTAATAAATATTTAAATTTATTAATTTTATTTAT
Organism: Pantoea sp. Mhis; assembly: GCF_009830015.1. Lineage (NCBI taxonomy): Bacteria > Pseudomonadati > Pseudomonadota > Gammaproteobacteria > Enterobacterales > Erwiniaceae > Pantoea > Pantoea sp. Mhis. The sequence goes on from NZ_SZZX01000009.1 coordinate 33,757, forward strand.
TGATGTATTATATTGCATACCCTTCATTGAAAACATATTTATCATATTTTAATTTTTGATATTTTTAGAAGTAATATTGAATTACATTCAATACTAATATTCCATTTACATTTTATATTACAATAAATTATTAAAAATAATTTATTTAAACGATAGTGATGGGTTTTTAAATAAAATTATTTAATAGTAAGTTTATGTATTATGTAAGTAGATTATCATATCTATGATTTAAAAAATATTTAAATTTAATTATATGATTTATTTATAAAGTAAAATACTTTCTTTAAAATTAATCTACTCTATAAGTATAATAATAAAATTCAAACAATAAAATTTAAAGATATATTTGTATGAAACAAGGTAATATAGTACTGAGTTAGTTTAAAGCTTTCGTCATATTATTCCTTACATAAATTATCATCGTAGTAAGTTTTTTATCATAATATTGAATGGAAAAACTATCAATCAAGAAAATTTTTCAGTATCATCAATACTATTGCTTTATTGAATTGTGTTGCTATCCTTTGAATTGTGATGCATTGAATACGTCCATAAATCTAGATTAGTATGAAAAGCGACGAATGATATGAATATATCATAAATAAACATATGTTACTGATATATTTTCTCTAGACGTAATTAAGCAGATCTCTGATTGTTTATAATTAAATATTACCACACTTCTATCAATGAATTTAAATAATACTCCATTGCATGGCACACATATAAATATACTAAGTAGCAACTTTATTATTACTCAATTATTAGGAATTGACAATGGAGTAGACTATTGTCACAGTGATTATATTCATTGTATTAACGAAAAAGCAATTTTTCATTAACTCGATAAATAGTATTGTTTTATTAGGTCGTATAGTAATATCAGTAACAGATTAAATTTTTAATTTAACTTCAGAGAAATAACTAATTCAGCTAAAAGCTGAAAAAGTCATTGGACTTTGTATTGAACAAGGAGTGATTAACGAAGAAGGTAAGATTATTTCAAAAATATTGCATGATGAAGTTTAAAAATATATTTTTTATATAAAAAATAATAACCTTGATATTTGTAATAGAATATATTTTCTACATGTAGCTATAAAAGCTTATCGTCAGAGAGTACAATCTTGTTATTTAATTACTTACCATATCAGGAAGTGCTTTGTTTGCTATAAGAATTATTTCCTCAAGATGGAATTAGTACATAAATTGTTATGGCATTAGCTGAACAAATAAAACGGTCTACTATTGAAGACAGTAGAGAAATTTTAGACCTAATTCATCCATTAGAAAAACAAGGTATTTCAGTTCGTCGTTCACACGAACAATTAGAAAAAGAAATGGATAATTTTACTATTATTGAGCACGATAATCTAATTATTGCTTGTGCAATACTGTATCCATTTAAATGTGAAAAGATTGAGTAGGTCGCTTGTTTAGCCGTTCATCTAGAGTATAGAAGTTTATCAAGAAGATATATATTATTAAAACACATAAAATCATAGGTATATAAACTAGGATTAAAAAATATTTGTATTAATTACATGTAGTATTCATGGGTTGCAAGAATTCGGATTAATGTCTGTAGATATTGAAATTTTACCGAAAAGTAAAAAAATTATATAATTATCAACGATACTCAAAAATTTTAATCATTAATTTATATTAATAACATAAGTAGTTAAAATATATTATAATTAAATATAAGTTATATAAGACTATAACAACCTTAAGAATTAATTAATTTATCAAATGATTCTAATCCTCCAGTATATCTTTGATAAGGTGATTGCAAAGTATGATAAAAAATGCTATTTCTGCTATATACTGTTAAATAATTACGAGTGCTAATTATTGCGGTATAAAGTAATTCTCTTGTTAATTGGGATATGAATCTTATTGGCATAACAAGTGCCGTATGGTTAAATACTAAACCTTGTGATTGATAGATCGTCATAGCCCAAGCGGTTTTGTGCATTGGCACATGATTTAAAGAGATTGATTGAATCATTTTATTTGTATGTAGAAAAAAGACTTTTAATATACCTTCATGGTTATATAAAGTAATTCCAATATCTCCTTTAAATAATCCAAGTGTGCTACAATTACAAGTTAATATTATCGGTCTTCCTTGATACCAAGGATTTCTAAATCGATATGGTTGAATAAACTCTAAATCTATCAATTTATGCTCAATACTATAATTTAATTCATTTGCTCCTAATATTCCTTCTTGCATTATACATAATACTTTGTAATGATTAAAAGCATGAATAATTTCTATAATTTCGGCTTTTTTATAAATTAATTTTAAAAAAGATTTATAATTTTCTGCAATTTCCTCTACCATTACAAGGTAGTCTTTTTTATTAATTATTGGTCGTAACTTAATGTTTGTAAATGAATTGTTCAATAGTGATTTTACTTTTTTAATTTTTCCATTATTAACAAACCTTGCTAATTGTTCTATAACTGTATTTTGATTAAAATCATGCTTTTTATAAAGCAAACAAATTGAATTTTGTATAACTATGGGAATATTATTTAGACTATCTACAATAGGAACTTTACATCCAGTTAATAAACTAAGTTTTAAAGCATATTTATGACTATAACCTGATTTAGCATAACAATAGCAAATATCTCCTATTAATGAACTAACTTTCATTGGGATTAACTGATATTGATCACCAATAAGAACGACCCGTGCTTGTGGAGGTAAAGCGGTAATCACATTAACCATCATTTTTAAATCTATCATAAAAGCTGAATTTATAACTAATACGTCAAGATGTAAATGATTATTACTGTGATATTTTGGTTGTAATGTTTCTGAATGTACTCCTAACAAACGATATAAAGAAATTACTTCTAAAGGAAAATGTTTTTGTTCTACACTATTTAATGATAATGCTTGTAATATTTTTCTAAGAGATCCTTTTAAAAGTGTTGCTTCCTTTACCGTAGGAGCTATTATTTGAATACGTAAATTTCCTTTACTTAAAGAAATCAAAGTCATTAATATTTTTACTAATGTAATAGTTTTACCAGTACCTATACCTCCTGATATAATGGCAATTTTTTGTGTAAGCACTACTGCAGCTGCAATTTTTTGACAATTTTCACTATCTATTCCAAATAATTTATCTAATACTGCACGTATTTGCTCTGAAGCAAAAGACTCAAATATAGAATTTGATTTTAAAAAATTAATAATTTGTTCTTTATATTCCCATAATCGATGTAAATAAAGACTGTTAGCATCCAAAATAATTGGTGCAACTTTTTGATTTACACTTGTTAATGCTGACCAATTTTTAAATATGCTATGCCAATTTTGAGGTTTACCAGCAGCTTGCCAAATAGCTCGAGATAATTCAGGATATTCTCCTTTAAATAACATGTTTTTAGTTAATTGTGATAAAGGTAAACAAATATTGCCTTTACCTACTTCAGCACTTAAAAGAGCTGTTACTAAAAATCGTGCAGGATGATAATTATCATTAACTAATAATTCAGCAAATTGAAGATCTAAAGTACGTAACAGATGTAACTTTAATGCTTGCTTTAATAGTGTTTTTATCATAATATCACTTATATGAATTTTACTTATTCATAAATAGATTATCAAGTTGTACAATTAAATTGTATTTAGGACGTGTATAAAATACACCATTATCACAAGATATCCCATTCATTCCACGTAGAAATAGATAAAATACACCACCGAAATCTTTTTCATATTGATAATCATTTAAGCGATGAATTAAATAACGATGAAGTGCTAATGTATACAATTGATATTGTAGATCATAACGATGTTTAATCATTGTTTTTAATATTATTTGTTGTTTATAAGATGC